>CAZHOV010000071.1:0-19253 GCA_964534315.1 uncultured Saprospiraceae bacterium
AGGACAAAATTGTTGTTAGTAAAGCCAATGCCTCCAGGTTAAAGGCATGGTTGAATGATGCAAAAAATGTTAGTTCTTAGGGAGCATGGTGATTGTCCGGCGGTTCGAAGAACAGACTTAGGCTTTAGCATATTTGACCCGGAGGTAGTATTCCGGAAACGGAACATATCCTCTTTGGCGGAGCAGGGCTTCTGGTACAGCCATTTTCATGACTGGACTCCAAAACAGCCGCCACCCTCCTTTTCTTGACCAGGCATATCGACGCGCCCAACTTTTGGAAATGCCGAGCTAGATGAATGCCCGGTAGCGCCTTCCCGGTCGTTTCCACTGTTTCCAAGTGCAATACCTTAGGCGGTTACGTTTCCAACTGTCTAATTCTGTAATATCTTTTAGTCTTTCCGTGAAATCTATAAATTCTTAAGGTTAATGATCCTGACATTTGCATTGTAAATAAAAACAGATGCAAAGTGAAAAGAAAAACAGTAATCATAGGCTTGTCTTAAGTACTGTCGCTGGCTATTTTAAGTTATGGACAGTCTGATGCATGATCCTCAAATCAAGAAAAATCATTAACAACACAAAAATAAAAAACAATGGAAAGTCAAGTAATTAGAAGAACAGAGCCTTACAAACACCCAGAAAAAAAGATACTCTATATAGTATCTAACCCTGCCACTTTAAAAGGCTTCCCTGTAGGCTTTTTTGCGGAAGAATTAACCAGACCTTTCTTTGACTTTATACAAGTGGGGTTCAGTGTTGATATCGCTTCGCCTAAAGGTGGAAAAGTAGAATTTGATGAATTTTCAGACCCGGCAAATGAAGGGACTATATACCCAAACGATTTAGTGACACTTGGTTTTAGTGCTCATAAAGAATTTGGCAAATTGATGGAAAACACTAAGTCTATAACTGAATTTAATGTAGCTGATTATGATGCCGTATGTGTAGCAGGTGGTGGCGGCCCCTTGGTTACATTTAAAGATGATACCACTCTACACCAATTCATTGCAGACTTCTATGAGCAAGGTAAAGTAGTGGGTATGCTTTGCCACGGAACAAGCCTATTGCTTTGGACAAAACTATCAGACGGAACCTTACTTGCTGATGGTAAAACCTGGACAGGCTACTGTGATGCCGAAGAAGAAATGAATAATCAAGCAGCTGGTGGAATAAAGATTAACGAGTACACCATAGAAACCGAAGCCAAGAAAAATCCAAATACTAATTATGAAGCAAAAGCACCATTAACACCTTTTGCCATAAGAGACGGAAGATTGATTACGGGTCAGCAACAACATAGTAGTGCTTTGTTTTCAGGTTTGGTGATTGAAGCCTTAACAGAAACAAATAATTAATTATGAAGAAGTTACTAATAATTGCAGCATTCATTAATTTAACAGTGGCCGTAATCCACACTTTTATCGGAGAGAGTGATATTGTTGCTCCACTTTTGGCTACAGATGCAGCAGATACTGTTAGATGGACGCTTCACTCCGCTTGGCACATGATTTCGGTAGTACTCTTCATATCCGCTCTTGCACTTTTCTATGTAAGCCGCAAGGGGAAAGATGACCCGCACATTAAGATTTTGTCAAACTATATCGGTATTCAATATATCGCTTTGGCAATGGTATTTGTGGTAACAAGCGTGGTATACGGAATATTCTTTCCGCAAATCGTCATGCTTGCACCAATTGGGATATTAGCTCTTTTGGCAAGTAGAGCAGCTAGTAAATCATAATAAAGTGACAGTAGTTTTTAAATGAATCTAAAAGTGTAATTAAATAAAATGAAAAAAGTAGCAATTATAACGGGAGCAAGTTCGGGCATGGGCAAATCCACTGCCTTTGAACTGCACCAAAAAGGATATAAAGTATATGGTATGGCAAGGCGTACCGAAAAAATGAACGACCTAAAGGAAAAAGGAATGGGAGTCGTTTCGCTTGACCTTACCAAAGACGAAACTATTGTTGATGCCGTAAACACTGTTTTAGAAAAAGAAGGAAGAATTGATGTCCTGGTCAATAATGCAGGTTATGGTTCTTATGGTTCGGTTGAAGAAGTGCCAATTGCCGAAGCAAAACGCCAGTTTGAAGTTAATATCTTTGGTTTGGCAAGAATCACTCAACTCGTGTTGCCAACTATGAGAAAACAAAAATCAGGTAGAATTGTAAATATATCCTCTATGGGCGGAAAAATGTATACACCTTTTGGTGCGTGGTATCACGCTACAAAATATGCCTTGGAAGGCTGGAGCGATTGTTTACGAATTGAGGTGGCGCCATTTGGCATTGATGTAGCTGTTGTAGAGCCAGGAGGCATACAAACCGAATGGGGTGATATCGCAATGAATAATTTAGATAAAGTATCTGGCAATGGTCCGTATGCTGATATGGTAAAAAAGGTAATTGCCTCTTCAGGAAAGAGTAAACAGAAGCTAACACCGGTTGATGTATTAGGAAAAGAAATTGCCAAAGCAGCCTCAGAAAAAAATCCTAAAACCAGATACTTAAAAGGTTATTTGGCAAAACCTCTTGTACGTATGAGAAAGTGGCTGGAAGATAGAATATTTGACAAGTTGTTAATGAGCCAAGTAAAATAATGAATACCTTTATATTATGTCTACAATTTTTGAAATAAACACCATTAGTAAAGCTCACCAGTCGGTAGGACTTCCTGCACCAAAGCACCCATTGGTTTCGGTGGTAAGAACGGCAGATTTTAGACCTACGGTAGATTTTAGAGGTATTAAGGTGATCAATAATTTATACCAAATTACGCTTAAAAATTTAGGTTGCGGAAACTTAATGTATGGAAAAAACTCTTACGATTATGAGGAGGGGACTTTAGTGTTTACTTCACCAGGACAAGTAACCGTTTTTGATGGTGAAATGCCCCAAAATCCAGAAATTGAGAATGGCTGGATCTTGGCTTTTCATTCGGATTTAATTCGAAAGTCGAGCTTGGGAGAAAAAATAAACCAGTATTCATTTTTCAATTATGAAGTAAATGAAGCCCTTCACCTTTCTGAAGATGAGCGAAAAACAATAGAAGAGCTTTTGGATAAAATAGTAAAAGAGTACAGCCAAAATATAGACAAGCACAGTCAAAACCTAATAATATCTAACATTGAATTGCTACTTGATTATTGCACCCGTTTTTATGACCGCCAATTTTACACACGAACCAATATTAATGTAGATTTTGTATCCGAATTTGAGAAACTATTAAAATCGTATTACGAAACGGATAAATTAGACGATTTAGGTCTTCCCACTGTTCAATACTTAGCTCAGCAGCTAAACTTTTCAGCAAACTATTTAAGCGATTTGCTAAAAAAAGAAACAGGAAAAACAGCTCAAGAACATATCCACCTATTTGTGATAAACAAGGCAAAAAACAGCCTATTGAACTCAAGAAGTTCCATTAGCGAAATTGGGTATTCATTAGGGTTTGATTATCCGCAACATTTTAGTAGTTTATTCAAATCAAAAACAGGAATGAGTCCGAGTGAATATAGGAGCTTGAATTAAAAATCTTATCAATGAGAATAAGCTGACAGGATATTTGGTCTTTGATAATGACAAACCGATCGGCTGGTGTAATGCAAATAACAGATTGGATTATTAAGGATTATTCAAACAAAGACTTTGACTATATTGAAGCGTATCCAAGAAAAGGAGAACTATCGAGCGAAGGGAATTTCAAAGGACCGTTGGAATTATATAAAAGATTCGATGAGTAGCCTAAACTTTCCGCTCTGGTGTTGTACAATAAACCTTATGACGCTAAAAACCCTGTTCCAAACAGACTTAGCTCCACCACCTCAAGCTCAACACCAATCAGGCTATTTTTTAAACCCTAAGAATTGGTTGTTCTTGAACCGCTTTGGCGCTCCTGATACATCCATTTTAGCTTCCACAAATGTTAAGGGGTATTTCGTTTCCTTTGACATGAATTTCCTTTTTAAACGTCTATTATTACTTTCGTTTCACAAGTAAAACTATGTAAATAACTTTTATTCTACAAGCTATTTGCGAATTAATTGCACTTTGCAAGTAAATTTAACATAGAATTAATAAGAAACATCAATTTCGTTGCAATGGTCTTAGCGTTTATCATTTATCTTTAGTAAAATAAATAATGTGATCCAATAATATTATTTTGAGCATTATATTACTCTTTTTTATACGCCCCCAATAACTATACTTATTAACTTTGGACCATTATGAAATTTAGCTTTTTAAACCGGTGGAAACTATGGCAACGGCTTACGCTATTAACCATCGTGCTGTTCATATCATTAATTGGGGTTTTAACCTTCATCGTCTATTTGAAGCAAGACGTACTCATTCAAGGTGAAGTAGACGCTATGAATAAAACACATAAGGGTTTAATTGTTATCGGCGATACGCATATTGCTCCCTTTCAGAACTTCCCTTATATCTCCATAAAAGTGGATGATGTCAAAGTTTATGAATCGAAAGAGGAAAACGCCCCCATTATCCTAGATGTCGCAGATATCTATGTGGGTTTTAATATATGGGACATCATCGCCTCTAATTATGATGTTCAAAAGTTACTGGTTGAAGATGGTTTTTTCAATATTATTAAACATAAGGATGGTCGTTTAAATATTGAAAATGCACTAGCTACCCCAAGCGAAGCGGTCAACGAAGAGGAGCCCCTTGAGATTCATTTGAAAAATATTGAACTCAAAAACCTGGACATCCACAAACTTGACGAAGCTGACAACCTGGATATCGAAACGTACATTTACTGGGCAAAAAGCGGGTTCAAAACGGGTAATAATGAAATTGCAGCTCATGTAGACACAGAGTTTGAGTTAAATATCATTCAGGACCAAGATACCACCTTCATAAAAAAGAAGCATTTTGAATTCCACACCGATATTTTGTTAAACGAAGTTTCAGGCTTGCTTGAAATCGCTCCATCAGGACTTAAATTGGAAAATGGCGATTTCAAGTTTAATGGCACTATTGAAACCAAACAAGATATGACATTGGATCTGCATGTGAACGGTAGTAAGCCTAACTTTGATATGCTGATCGCTTTTGCTCCGGAAAACCTTATTCCCCTGCTGGAAAATTATTACAATGCAGGTGAATTTTATTTTCATGCAGATATAGTTGGCCCTGCGACCAACGGTCAAATACCATTTATCGATGTGGAATTTGGGGCAGATGAAGCATTTCTGGAAAATGTAGACGTCGGTAAAAAAGTAGATAATCTTGGGTTTAAAGGGCACTTTACCAATGGCGAGAAACAATCACTTGAAACGATGGAGTTTTCTATTGTTGACTTTGCATCAAAACTGGAGAAGGGTAACTTTTTGGCTTCGTTATTCGTGAAAAACTTCCTTGAACCTGAAGTAGATTTAGAGCTACATACCGACTTTAACTTAAATTTCCTGGCCCAGTTCTTTAACCTATCCGGTATAGAAAATCCTTCTGGAAAGGTGAAGTTGGATATGCATTTTCACGATATCATTGACCTGAAGCACCCGGAAAGGGCGCTAAATGAATTAAATCAAGCCTATTACAGCGAATTACATATCCAGGATCTACACCTGGAATCACCTGATCTACCAGCACCAATTGAGCATTTAGACCTGCACCTTGCCATGTCCGGCAAAAGAGGTGTGTTAGATACATTCAACCTAAGTATGGGCAACACAGACCTATCGCTGAAAGGCTTTGTTTCTGATCTTCCTGCAATCGTTCATCACACAGCTATTCCGGTTGAAGCAGAATTGGAAATAAACTCCAACCTGTTGGATATTTCAGAACTTACAGGCTTCTCAAAAGGCGATAGTACCGGGATCGATGAGCAAATTGAAGACTTAAACCTGCTATTAAAAGTCAAATCCAACGCACGCGCACTGACCGAATATAAATACCTACCTGAAGGGGAATTTTTGGTAGAAAGACTCCATGCCCAACTAAAAAACTATCCGCACGAGCTACACGACTTTTATGCTGACATGCTTATTGATGACCAGGATCTAACTGTTGTTGACTTCTCCGGGTTTATCGATAAATCTGACTTCCATCTTAAGGGCAAAGTCCATAACTACGGCTTTTTCATGAAAGATACCTTAGAGGGAGATGTACCATTAGACACACCCGTTGAAGCAGAGCTGGAAATAGGTTCCAACCTGTTGGATATTTCCGAACTTACAGGCTTCTCAAAAGGCGATAGTACCGGGATCGATGAGCAAATTGAAGATTTAAGCGTGCTATTGAAATTCAACTCTACTGCGCGTGCATTGAACGACTATGAGCACTTACCTGCAGGTGCGTTTTCGGTAGAAAGACTCCATGCTCAACTCAAACACTACCCGCACGAGCTGCACGACTTTCATGCTGACCTCCTTATTGAGGATAGAGATCTAACTATTGTTGACTTTTCCGGGTTTATCGATAAATCCGATTTTCATCTTAAGGGCAATGTTCATGACTACGGTTTCTGGCTGAAAGACACGCTAGAGGGAGACGTAAAATTGGATATTAGCTTAAACTCTAATCTGCTAAAACTGCAAGATCTCTTTTCGTATCAAGGGGAAAATTATGTTCCCGAAGATTATCGCCACGAAGAATTTGATAAACTTACGCTGCACGTAAACGCAGCCATGCATTATAAAGCGTCCGAGCTACACTCAATAGACGTTGATTTGGATCAATTTGATGCAAAAATGCATGTGCACCCTATGCGTTTTGAAGATTTTTCAGGGAGATTTCATTATGAAGATGAGCATCTGGTCATAGAGCGATTTCATGGTAAACTAGGCCGTACGGTTTTCGACATTGACATGAACTACTACCTTGGGAAGGATGAATCGATTAAACTGCGGGATAATCATTTTGGGCTAAAAGCTAATTATATCGATTTCGATCAATTATTTGCTTTCAATACAGCTCCTCCCAATAAACCCAAAACTACTGAAGCAAAAACGCCCAGTACCGAGGATGTAGAAGCACACAGTTCGGCATTCAACATTTACGAACTTCCGTTTACGGATATGACGTTTGATGTCGATGTAGACCACTTTATTTATCACCGTATCGACTTACAGGACATCCATAGTAGGTTGAGAACAACACATGATCATTATATCCATGTTGACACGATGAGCATGCGCGCTGCCGGAGGAAGATTCTTGATGTCCGGTTATTTCAATGGAAGTAATCCAGACCGGATTTACTTTAAGCCAAGACTAAAGGTGGTACAGGCAGATTTAGATAAGCTCATGTTCAAGTTTGAAAACTTTGGGCAGGATGAGTTGGTTTCCGATTATGTACATGGTAAACTATCCGCCGATATAAATGGAAATATTCGCGTATATCCAGATATGGTACCCGATTTAGATCAATCTGAAATCCATATGGATGTGGAATTGCTGAATGGCCGGCTGGAAAACTATGAGCCTGTGTTGATGCTTTCCGAGTATATGGGAGATAAAAACTTATCTTCCATTCGATTTGACACGCTCCAAAACCACATGGATATTACGAATGGAACCATTACGATTCCGAACATGACCATAGAGTCAACGCTAGGCCATTACGAGTTATCAGGTGAACAGTCTATGCTTGGTAAACTGGATTATTACATTCGGGTTCCCTGGAAAATAATCAAGCAAGCTGCCTTCTACAAGTTATTTGGCAACAAAAAGAAAGAAGACGAAGCATTAAGTGAAGATGAAATTATAGAAAAGGACCCTGATAAAAAAACGCGTTATTTAAACCTCCGCGTGAACGGCACACTCGATGATTACGAGATCAAACTGTTTAAAAAGAAGAAAAATAAAGAATAATTTCCATATTGGGCGCTTCCGGCACGTCCATTTTACCTTTCTCAAACGTTGAAGGGTATTTCATTTTCTTTGACATGAATTTCGTTGCAGTGGTCTTAGTGTTTACCATCGATACCTAATCCCCAGCATCCCGTCTACCGAAGCCGGGCGCTGACCAGCCCCATTGGTTGACCAATCCATGATGGTTACTGCTTTTCCAGTTCCTCATTACGATAGCCTCTTAGTGAGCAGTTATAAAGGAGGTGGGTTTATTGATAATAAAATGGCTCGGTCTATTCCTGAGTATAGGCTCGAGGTAGAGGTTAAGGAAGTTGTGTTTTGCAGTTTTCATATTGGAGACAGTCCTTTCTATAAGGAAGAAGATATACGAACTAACCGGCTACATAGCGGATTAGCCGGATGTTCGGCACAATTTATTTTTGAGTACTAGTAAGCTTACCTTGTTTTAAGATTAAAAAATCGGTATTTGCAATATTAAATTGACTTATTTTACGTAAATTGCGTCAATAAAGTAACGTAAATGGAGTTAATAAGGAGGATCATTGAAAATCAAGTATTAGAAAGCCTAGTTCCAAATAAGGTTGTCGTACTTGTTGGACCACGTCGAGTTGGAAAAACTTTTTTGTTAGAACAACTCATTGAAAAAGTGGAAGAACCTTTCATGTTGATGAGTGGAGAGGATTTTACTGCATTGGAGTTGTTGGAAAGAAGAAGTATTCAGAACTATCGAAATCTATTAGGAGATAAAAGATTGTTAATCATTGATGAGGCTCAGAAGATACCCGATATTGGCAATAAACTAAAGTTGATGGTAGATCATATCAAAGGGTTGAAAATCATCGTGACAGGTTCATCTGCATTTGATATTGATAATTACACTGGAGAACCTCTTACCGGGAGAAAAATCACCTATAATTTGTATGCTTTATCGGAACAGGAACTAGACCAAACGGAAAATATACTCGAAAAAAAAGATAATTTGCATGAACGATTGATTTATGGTAATTATCCGGAATTAATCCAATTGCCGAGTAGAGAAAAGAAAGCAGAATACTTGCGAGATTTGGTAAATTCTTATTTGCTTAAAGACATATTGGCATTTAAAAATATACGTAACTCAGATAAGATATTGTCACTGCTAAGGTTGATTGCATTTCAAATTGGTTCCGAGGTGTCCATGCAAGAATTGGGTAATCAATTAGAGATGAGTAAAAATACTGTGGAAAGATACTTGGATTTGTTATCAAAAGTATTTGTGATCCACAAATTAAAAGGATTTAGTAGGAATTTAAGGAAAGAAGTAAGTAAGAACTCAAAGTGGTATTTTTATGATAATGGATTGCGAAATATATTGATAGCAAATACCAATCCAATAGGTTTAAGAAATGATAAAGGAATGCTATGGGAGAATTACATAATCAGTGAACGTGTGAAATTTCAAAGATATAACAAGATACTAGTGAACAATTATTTTTGGCGGACATACGATCAACAAGAAATAGACTGGGTAGAAGAAAGAGGAGGCAAATTATACGGCTATGAATTTAAGTGGAATCCAAGAAAAAAAGTAAAAGTTCCAGGAGGCTGGCAAAATGGTTATGAAGAAGCAGAATTTGAAGTGATCACCCCAGATAATTATTTAGAATGGATTAGGAAAAAATAGGAAAGACTGTGCCACACAGCAGCATCGTCAAGCTTTGCTACGCTCAGCCTGCGTTGCTGCGAGTCGTTATACTCAATTAAGGCAAAATGAAAAATTGGTTCCTCGGCATATTAATATTGATATTCTTTTTTTCTTGTTCTGAAGAAAAGGAAATAATACTTTCGAAACATGATAACGGTCGAATACATGAACTTTTGATTTTAAAGAAACCAGTTACTAAGGATAGTATTGGATTCAAAAAAATATTCTTTCCGGATGGAGATTTACAATGTGAAGGGGGCTATAAAAATGGTAAAAAACAGGGGGAATGGATTTGTTACTACCGAAACCGAAAGATTGAACAATCATATTGTCAATTCCGGCAGTTTGGAAAAAATGTGGACTCCTGCGGTTTTGAATAATGGAAACGAAGCGTTAACGTGGGGAAACAACTATGGTTACGGATGGATACTTGGAGATATTACTTTATTTTACTCCATGATATGAACAATACTCAACATTAAACAGCGGTACTTCAAATCCTACTGCTGGCTACCATACGGGTCATGTACCTTACTGTGATGGCTCAGGGATTATGGACGATAATGAAGTAGATAGCGATGGGGATGGTATCGTTGACTTTTTAGTCGAACCTCACTCACCCTATTTAGTCTGAAAGACTAATGGCTGCCTAAAAAATCAGCCTGTAAAGCTCGTTACAGAACATACAAACCGTCAAATGCAATTTAATGGAACCAAAACCCGTTTTGGGAAAATGAATATCCAAAATATATACCTAACCATATTTACTTTTTCCTTATTGATCGTACTTGAAAACAAGATGCCGGCCTGTAGCATGTACAAAATAACCGTCGATGGAAAAACAATGGTCGGTTGTAATGAAGATGCCTGGAGAACCACCTCAAAAATATGGTTTGAAAACGCAAAAGAAACCAATAAATACGGTGCGGGTTTTACAGGATCAAGACAGGTATCTTTGAATAGAACCGCTCCCCAATCAGGAATGAACGAAGTTGGGCTTACCTTTTCGCGATTAACTGCCTATTACCCTAAACAACCTAACCCATTTCCTAATAGAAAAAAAATTACCGATGAAGTTGACTATCTAACAGACATCCTGCATAACTGTGCAACAGTAAAAGAAGTAAAGCAATACATTGAGCAATACGACCATAGTCTATTTATTGACGATGTGTATATCTATATCGATAGCTCGGGAGAATATTTGATTGTAGAACCCTACAACTTAATAGAAGGTAAGGACCCCCATTATGTCCTATCTAATTTTTGCCCATCCATAACCAATAACGAGCATGCAAGAACCCTTGAACGGTATAGGAATGGAGAAGATTTTTTAAAAACACATAGCATTAACACTTCGTTATCTTTTTGTTCGGCTCTTTCCGACACCATGCACGTTTGTAGAAGCAGAAATGGAGACGGTACATTACTAACTTCTATTTGGGACACAAAAGACGGATTGGTGAATCTGTTTTTTTATCACGCTTACGAATCAACTGTTCAATTCAACCTGACTGAGGAGTTGTCAAGAGGAGACCAGGTTATCCATATACCTGACTTATTTCCGAAAAACCCCGAATTTGAAAGACTCAAAAGTTACATGACCCCCTTTAATACTCCTGAGCTGAGAGTTTCACTTGTTTTTTTAGGAGGATTTCTAACGCTTTTCTCCTTTATTTTAGGCATTTTCGCCATTTTTAATAAAAGTCTAAGAGCCTCCATAAAGACCATTTTTCTCATCTCAGCAATGAATTTATTATTAACAGCCTATCTATTTGTTTTAGCTACCCATGTAAATGTCTACTATTTTGACGCTCCATACTTCCACCACAGCTCAGATTTAATCACTGCTTCTTCATACATTCCCTTTTTACTAATCTTGACTATTTTTCCTTTTACTGCATTTACAATAAAACGATTGAAATCAGTCAAAACGAAAAGCTGGATAAAGGCTGTCTTAGTCTCCAACAACTTGATCTACCTAATACTTATGTTAAGTTTTGGTTATTGGGGGTTATTTAGTATTTGGAATTAAAAAAGAAAAACTGCATACAAAGTTAGCCGTTGTAAACGGTTAGTAACGCTTCGATTTTTTCAAATTTGATCAATGATAATTGGTTCACTGTAGAACATTGTGAGCAGAAAAGTGTAAAGAGAAAATTACAGACGTCTTTGTCTAAGAATTTTAGGCGATTTTTCCTCCATCCCTCTAATACAGGGTTTCCCCCCATTAAGTTTGGATCGAAAGTGATTCTGGTTAAATTTTTCATTCCTTCTAAACCCTTCTTCCTCCCCTCAAACAATCCATCATAACACCATATTTGTCAAAAATTTCCTTTTTTCGGTACAAAATGGGTACAAAATTATCTGAATGGCAGAATCCTGATTCTGGCCTTTAGATCATCAATAGTAAGAAGTGCTCCTTTTTCTACGGTAGATTTATGCTCCAACAAAACCTCCACCACCTTTTCACCAATGGAGCCAGGCATTATATCTTGAGTACGAACTTGAATTACACTTGGAGCATCTGCATTCGTTGCAGCCAGAATAGCGCCGAAATCTAGATCATGTGTAAAAACAATGTGGTCATTTTCTTTTGCCCATTGAAAGATTAATTCATCTGGAGAATTATGCGGTCCTACGGAAGACCAATGAATGGATTCAATTTCCTTCGTGATGAAAAAATCTACCCATAATGGAGTAAGATTCATATCAATTAAAATCTTCATTATGCAGCATAAGGAATTTCAATTTCTTCAGCTCTCCAAGCTGCAAACAATAAGGCCTCTTTAATATCGTCTTCCTCTAAATACGGATAAGCCTCCAGAATCTGTTCCCAGGAATACCCTGATGCTAATAAACCTAATACCATTCCAACGGTTACTCGCAAACCTCTAATGCATGGTTTCCCCCCCATTAAGTTTGGATCGAAAGTGATTCTGGTTAAATTTTTCATTTTTATTAATTAATATATCAATTGGAATAAACAATATAAAGGAATTTTCCATTCCCTCCAAACCCTTTTTCTCCCCTCAAACGATCCATCCTGACACAAGAATTGTCAAAAACTTCCATTTTTTCGGTAAAAAAATAGTAGAAAATATGGGATTTTAAAGAAAAGACAAGAAAAAAAGCCCTTGACAATCAAAGGCTTGTAGCGTTAAACTATAACTTGTAGACTCACTAGGAATTGAACCAACCATTGGAAATCAGCCAGTTAAGCAGGGTCATTTCCCGTCAGTACAAAATGGGTACAAAATTATCTGATTGGTAGTATCCTTATTCTCGCTTTTAGATCATCTATTTCATTATGCAGCGTAAGGAATTTCAATTTCTTCAGCTTTCCAAGCTGCAAACAATAAGGCCTCCTTAATATCATCCTCTTCCAATTAGGTCCTGCCTGAAGTTTTTTCCGAGAGGGCCTAATTAAGTGCAAGAATTAAAAAATCCAATTCTTTTCATAATAATAGTATTCTTCCTTTATCTAAAATAAGTTTAAACCTGAAATAAAACGGAAATCCTTTTTATTAAGGGTATAGAGAGGAATATTATGATGAATGGCCGTTGCCGCAATTAGAGCATCGGGCAGAGTAAGGTTATGACTAAGAGAAAAATCAGTCATTAATTGTAAATGTAGTTCTCCAATTTGTTTTTCAATGTGAAGAAGATTCAGGTGAGCTATATCTGTAAGAATCTGTTTAAGCTCTTGTTTATTGAATGCACCATAGATCAGTTCACCAGCGGTTACTACAGAAATGGCAATATTATATTGGCCAATTTTTTTCAGCTCGGTGATAATGGTTGCATTGTTCTTGTAAAACTCGATAAGAATATTCGTATCGCAAAGGATCAGTTGTTGATTCGCCACGCTTGCTTTCTTAAATGGTTTGCATCAATATTCCGATCGGCAAATAAGCCGGCAGACTTAAAGAAGTCGAAATCCTCTTCCTCCTTAATTTCCTTAACCTCTTCCTTTTTGACTTTTATTTCAATAAAATCCAATTGAGTCAAAAGTTCTAAAAGGATATGGCGTTTGGAATAGTCTTTTAATTCAATTATGAACTTTTCCATACAATAAAATTTATTTCAATTTAAGAATATTTTGAGTATTGTCAAAGTTCCGGAAAGTTTAGTCCCTCAATTTAGGGTGTGTCTGAAAAATGCTTTTGAAATAGAACATCCATTATTAAAAGGGGCTGTTGTTGTTTTTCTGGAAAATGCAATTAGAATTCGGGAATTGCCTATTGGAAGTAAATAATAAAAAACAGCCTAAAAGATCTGGTAATTCTGACTGGGCGAATCAATTCGCCGGCCCTGAAATGCAAAAAGCTCGAGCTAAAAGCTCAAGCTTTTTTTGTAGACCCACTAGGACTTCCCGATATCCGCTTTGCTCCATCGGGATTTACCCTAAAGGGATATCTCCTTTAGGGTAAACTTCTCGTCCTATTAAGCATCAAAAACAAAAAAGCCCGAACTTTATGTTCAGGCTTTTCTAGTAGACCCACTAGGACTCGAACCTAGAATGACAGGACCAAAACCTGCTGTGTTGCCAATTACACCATGGGTCTATCCGTTTGGAGATGCAAATGTATAAACTTTTTTTCTTACAAGAAAGTTCAACTAAAAATTTTTTTCTAAAAATCTCGCAAAGCCCCTACCTTCAAATCTTAATTCTTAATTCTTCATTCTTAACTCTTCATTCCTCCCCCCTTTCAGTGTGCTGCTCACCGTTTACCGATCACCGTTCACCTTTATCAATCCATCAATCGCAACGGTTGCAGCTTCGCCGCAAACTTCAAATACAGCGACTCGTCATGTAAAATATCATACAAAAAATCATGATACTCCGGAAAACTGGGTAGGTTGTTGTGCCCGCCATCCTGAATGGTAAATAATTTACTATTCTCAGGGGTCATCTTGTGCAGTTTTTCACCAAAACGATAAGGGATCAAACGGTCTCTCAAACCGTGCAATATAAATATCGGACTCTTGACTTCCTGAATAAATTTATCCGTCCTGATCTTGTACCTCAACAAATATTTTAACGGCAAGAAAAAACCAAACAACTTCACCTGATGCAAAAAACTGTAATAGGGAGAGTCTAATATTAACATCCGGGGCGTATTCCAGGAAGCTAACCGCGCAGCTATCCCGCTCCCCATCGACCGGCCATACAAAATGATCTGATCCTCTTCATAACGCTCACACAACCACTCATAAACAAATTGCGCATCCTGATACAAGACTTTTTCCGATCGCCGTCCCCTACTCTTTCCAAACCCGCGATAGTCTATCATAAAAAAGTCATACCCCTTACCCACAAAATCCCGGGCAAATTTCCCCCATCCCTTCACACTACGCGTATTACCTTTCAAATAAAACACTACTCCTTTCGAATTGGGCACCTTAAAATGTATGCCGTTTATAGTCCCCCCATCCTCCATCTCAAAATTTACCTCCTCAAATGGAAAAGGAAACTTATACCGAAAGGCTTCCGGCAACTTCTCCGGATGAAAGAAAAAATAATCCTGCGCAAAGTAAAATAGGACACAAAAGGCGATGTAAATCACGCCAATGATTATAACTATCTGATCAATTTCTGCCATTTGCTTTGATTTTGTCAATAATCCTCCTAAGATAAGAAATTTTTAATTGAAAGTCGTCTGACCAATTCTAATGGTCTGAACGACTAATCATTGCTCACTACCAACTACTCACCATTAACTACTAACTGAATAACCCATTCATAAAACGCCTTCCATCCCTTCCACCCTTCCAATTCCGAAAACGAACTATTATGCCAGATACTGATAAAGGTCCCCCCTACCCTCCCCACTTCCTGGTATAAGTCCTTCACCATTGTCTTAGAGGCCTCAGGTGTTTTGCCCTGGTACTTCTTCAAGGCTCCATCCATCAGGCAAAACGGATGAATTCTCAACTGTGTGGCCATTTCATGCTCCAAATCATACCACAAAAAAGACCGCGATACCGAAGCCCGAAAACCAGGGTATCGAGCATACCCCATACTGTAATCATCGGTTATACCCACGTGCATCAACAAACGGTAAGTAGTAGGTAGCACTATGCGTACAAAATGCTGTCTTGATTTATGGATCGTTGCGCCGGTGATCGTTTCCAGCCGCCTTTTTTCTTCCTTTAACCGCCCCAAATCCTTATTCGCTTGATAAGAAGGGTGCAACCCAATAGTATACTGACCATGCAAGTTCTGGATCAAACGCTGAAATGCATTCTTTTTCCAATGTACATTTTTATCATAAGCCCCCCTGTCACCTACCTGAAAAAAATAAATAGGCGTTAAGCCCTGTTCCTGATGCAAGGCATCCATCCATTCAAATTGATCAAAAGGATCCTTTTGCAGCCCCAGGTTGGTCTTTAGGTGCTTGCCCAGCATAGCTAACCTCCCCTCCATCAGCGTCTTTCCGTAACGCGCCACAGACCGCCCTATCCCTTTGTATTTAAAGGCCCAGGCATAGTCAATATCATAAGTGGGAATAAAAGAAAAAGCCCCGGTACTCAACTCTAAACCATTATTTTTTTTACATAAGCGGTCTTTAAGCCGTATCAGCCAATGATCAACTAAAGCAAGATGGAGAAAATTATTTTTGTACGCCAGGCTATTTTCTGCAGCATAACGACCGTGCATGTCCTTATCGTGAGGAAGGTATTCTTCGTAACGACTCAACAAAAAGAAAAACATGGCAAACAGATCAAACGGAAAATCTGCCTGAGGTTGATCCTCAAAAAAGAAACATGGCAACCCCTGCCATGTACAAACCATAGGCTCGACTTCTTTAATCGACTTTTCAATTAAAAAACCCTTAGAATTAGAAGGTATCCATAACTCCCCTTCCGCAATGGGAGATGAACTGTAATTGACCTTGATCGCCAACCCTTCCTTATAAGTATTCGCATCATCTGTGCTCTGTACCTCCAACTTCAACCAGTCCTCAAAAATCTGATCGATGATATACCGCAATCGATTTGTCCAAACCGGAGAATAGACAATAATATTTTTTTTACGCTCCATTCAAAAGCAAATAAAATAACCGGCAAACGTCACCTGCCCACCGAAATAACGCATTTAATTAAATTTTAACAAATTTTTCACCTCTTTCTATAATCACTTCCTACCTTTTATTAGTTATTTATTGTAATTTTAATAGTATTCCTCAAAAAACGAGTGACATGCTAACTAATATTTGAACGTTTGAAGGAACCTTTTGCCGGTTTATTGGTATTAATTTAAATGAAATATATACTTCTGGTCAACAGAATTAGGCTGCAATCCTACAATAATGGCAAATCCTCCAAACTTTATTATATAAAATTACGTCTTTTATTATGATAGTCAGATCTACTTTTCCATTCGACGATAAACACAATTTATGAAAAACTATATATGCCTCGCTTCACTCTTTCTATTGTTTTCCCTGTCTTTGTTCGGGCAATCTACTTATTCTTCCGATCCCAACCTTGATCCCGATTCTAAAGGAATACTTTATGAAAAAGAGTTTGCCATCGACTTCACCCTCCACACCAACGGTCTTGCACTAGCTGTCAATTTTGGTAAAATAAAAACCTACTACAAAACCCAATATTATCATATTCAGATCGGAGAACTTAAGCACCCCAAAGAATACCGCCAAAATATTGAAAGCCTGGGCGGATTCCCCACCAGGAGTTCGCGTTCTTTTATTTTTGGTAAACGCAACAACCTTTATATGATCCGCGGCGGGATTGGAGGAAAGCGCTACTTCTCTGAAAAAGCAAAGCAAAAAGGTTTAGCCGTAGGCATGTCCTACGAGTTTGGGCCCAGCCTGGGCATTACCAAGCCCTATTACCTTGAGCTTATTCGCAGGTCTCCAGACAACACCTCCAATATCATCGTCTCCGAAAAATATAGCAGCGAAAATAGAGATGATTTTCTCGAACGGGATCTCATTTACGGCGCCTCAGGCGTCACCCGCGGTTTCACCTTTAGTGAGTTAGGTTTCGTCCCTGGCGCACACGCCAAAATAGGCGCTCACTTCGATTGGGGTGCCTTCGACGAAGTGGTTAAAGCCCTCGAAGCTGGTATCATGGTCGACTTCTTTATCCGGCCCGTACCTATCATGGTCGAAGTAGATAATGTGAATAACCGAATGCTCTTTATCAATCTTTACCTGACCTTGCAGCTTGGAAAGCGTTCTTGATTGTACTTTTGGCTTGATCCAAAAGTACCAAAAAATCAAGGCTGTATTCATTTTTTCACGCTTTTCTAAGCCTGGAAAACCTAAGCAAAATAAACTCCCCCGCTTTTTCAGAGAAATAAAGAAATAACCTGGATTTTAAAAAGCGGGTTCAAACACAATTTTGTTTTTAACGCTTTTCCAGGCTTTGAAAAGCTAAAATGAATAATGCCGATGAACAGTATTTTGAGTATTTAACTAATTTTCGACCTTATTCCTTTCAGTGGAAAAAGCGCTTTTCATCCGTATAAAACAAAATACTGTTTGAGCTTCGAAGCATTAATAGCAAATTTCCTAGAAATCAAATTTCCAAACCCTTTCCTTTGCCCCACAACAGATTAAGGCGAGTTTATTTTGTTTAGGATTAAAAGTGCTTTTGGAGCCTAAAGAAAGGAATATCGTCTTGATTTTTTGCTTCTTTTTCATCAAAGGAAAAAGAAGAAGGAAAACGTTATCTTTGCCCTATTGAACAAAACAACCCCCTTTCGTTGTTATCAAAGGACAGAAAAAAACATACAATATCATGGTAGAATTACCTGTAGTAAATAAAGATACTAAGCGAAGGAAAAGACCAGAATGGCTGCGCGTTAAGCTTCCTATTGGTGAAGATTATAAGCGGGTACGGAATTTGGTCAATAAATATAACCTGCATACCATCTGTCAAAGTGGTAACTGTCCCAATATGGGCGAATGCTGGGGAGCCGGAACGGCCACATTTATGATTTTAGGAAATACTTGTACTCGATCCTGCTCCTTTTGCGCGGTAAAGACAGGACGACCGCCGGAATATGACGAGGATGAACCTCGCCGGGTCGCTGAAGCAATTGCCCTAATGCAAGTCAAACACGCGGTAATCACTTCTGTGAATAGAGATGAGCGTAAAGACCGCGGTGCAGAGATCTGGTACCAAACAGTCGTTCAGACAAAAGAACAGAGCCCGGAAACAACCATCGAGACTCTTATCCCCGATGTTAAAGCGACCTGGTGGGCACTCGAACGCATAATCAGCGCGGGCCAGGAAGTAGTTTCCCACAATATGGAAACAGTCGAAGAACTCTATCGCAAGGTGCGACCGCAAGCGAAATATGCGCGAAGTCTTGAGCAAATTAAACGAACTAAAGAATTTGGAAAGCGTACCAAATCAGGTATCATGGTCGGCTTGGGAGAAACCCGGGAGCAAGTATTCAAAACCATGGATGACCTCTTGGAACATGGTTGTGACGTGCTAACCATCGGTCAATACCTCCAACCCACGAAAATGCACCTCGAGATTGCCGAATATGTGCATCCGGACCAATTTGCAGAATATAAAGAAGTAGGATTGGAAAAAGGTTTCGACTTCGTAGAAAGCGGCCCATTAGTAAGATCTTCTTACCATGCGGAAAGGCATCTGTGATGTTTAAACATGAGGTGTTTCGTCCCGCATCACTTAATGCGGGACGAAACACCTCATGTTTAATGTGAAAAGATCGTTCTTATTAGT
>CAZHOV010000071.1:19263-27332 GCA_964534315.1 uncultured Saprospiraceae bacterium
AAAGACTAATCCCTTCCCCTTCCAGGGGCATCCCCCCCGGAAATAGTCACCCTTCCCACCCCACTTTTTCCTCCATTAAATACCTTATTTCAAAAAATCCCGTTCTATTCTAGGTGAAAATTCCTAACGTTCTCTTATCATCAAGTTTGTACTATTTTTAGTCACCACGCTTAATCGTTTTGTCCTTTGCTATAAGAAGTCAACAATGAAAACCTTTACACCTAGACTACAACTGACACTTACCTTTCTAACGCTTCTCTTTAGCCTGGCTTTGCTGAGGGGCCAATCTACCGAAAAAAGCATCACCCCCAATATCGTCCCCAATCCTGATTTTGAGCAGTATTCCAATGCCCCGATCGGCTGGTTTTATAAGGGCAAACACTTCACGGATGTTATGAAATTCTGGACTTCCCCTACCGGTGCCTCTCCCGATGTTTTCGGGCCCAAAGTGAGGGTACCCTCCCACTGGAAAGATAAAGGATTCGGTAATCAATCGCCCCAAAATGGAAATAGTATGGTCGGGATCACCTGCTATGGCTGCACAGATGGCAAACCTCACTGTAGAGAATACCTTCAGATCCACCTCAACGAGCCACTAGTTCCCGGACAAACCTATTATGTAGAAATGTGGGTCAGCCACCTGCCTAATTCCTTGCAGATAAATAATCTTGGAGCTGCTTTTGTCGAAGAAAAAATACAAATCCCTACCGATGAAATTTTGTTGTTCGATCCTCAAATACGAGCAAAAAAAATCATTTCGGCACCGAGGCATAAATGGCTTAAACTCGCCGGCCGCTTTAAAGCAAATACAGAAGCGGAGTTTATGATTATCGGTAATTTCTTCCCCGACAGCCTCACGATCACTTCCCAACCTCCCGATGCCCTCAATTATGCCTACTATTATATCGATGATGTCCTGGTGCGTAAGGAAGAGCCTATTATAAAAGTCCCTGTTAAAGAAGATGACCTTACCAAGGTAGTGCTCGAAGAAGGAAAGATCATCCAACTAAAAGATATCTTTTTTGAAACTGACAAATACGAATTACTCCCACGGTCTTACATCGAACTCAATAAATTATTGATCCTCATGCAAGAAAATCCCAAAATGGTTATCGAGATCAGAGGGCATACGGATAGCCGAGGAGATGATCAATATAATTTGTATCTTTCTCGCAAAAGAGCTCAGGCGGTCGTCAACTTTCTCAATGAAAATGGGATTGATGACAAAAGAACCCTTTATAAAGGATATGGAGCTAGCGCCCCTATTGCTTCTAATACCAACGATAAAGGAAGACAACTCAACCGCCGGGTTGAATTTAAGATCATCAAAAAATAGGATTTCCCGGATTTATGCTGGAAGTTTTTTACCACCCGAATCAATTAGAAGCAGGCTGCGATGAAGCTGGCAGGGGATGCCTGGCAGGGCCTGTTTTTGCAGCAGCCGTTGTACTTCCGCCTGATTATCATCATCCGCTACTCAATGATTCCAAAAAGCTGACTGATAGAGACCGTAGAACACTTCGCCCTCATATCGAAACCAATGCCAGGGCCTGGGCGGTCAGTAGCGTTTCCCCACGGCAAATCGATGAGATCAATATTTTGAACGCCTCCTTTCTGGCCATGCACCTCGCCATCGATCAACTATCTCCTCCTCCCGAGTTCCTGCTGATAGACGGAAACCGGTTCAAACCTTATAAAAAAATACCTTTTGCCTGTATCGTCAAAGGAGACAGTAAATACCGGTCGATCGCCGCCGCTTCAATTTTGGCAAAAACCTACCGGGATGATTACATGATTGAACATGGAGAACAATACCCTTATTATAACTGGAAAAGCAATAAAGGCTACCCGACCAAAGAACATCGTTTTGCCATCGAACAACATGGCGTAAGCCCACTACACCGGAGATCTTTTCAGCTTTTACCTCAGGGCAAACAAATTAAATTATTCTGATAGGTAGATATTTAAAAGTTTGGAGAAACTTTTTTTTAAAAGTTAGGTCCCATATCATAAATTTGTTTAGTTTGGTGACGAAAATCACTTGACTATAAACCCCAAATCATTTGGGCCACTTGTCAAATTGTTAATATTGTGATTGAATTATTGAAATAAAACTTTTCTTTTTTTAATACGAAAAAATTCAAGCTAATGGATGTAATGGCACCAATATCGAGTATTATGAGTTCAAAATTGGTAACGGTCAACCCGGAAGATCCACTCACTAAGGTGAGAGAATTATTCGAAGGTAATAAGATCCATCACGTACCAGTGGTAAGATATAAAGAAATTGTAGGGATCGTCAGTAAAACCGATTTCGTGCACTTTGTGAGAGGTACCAGCGATAACCCTGATGATAGTTTTTACAATGAGAGCCGCCTACGTGCTTTTAAAGCAGAGGATATAATGACTAAGGGGCTTGCTAAAGTAGAATCTACCGACCGGATCAACGTAGCGATCGAAGTCTTTAAAGAAAATTTATTCCATGCCATCCCTGTCGTCGACAACGGCGAATTGGTAGGCATTGTAACCACTTATGATATTATCAAAAAATTGGCAGAAGAAAGTTAATCATGGTAGAAATTGATCGCATATTAGTTCCAACAGATTTCTCAGAGGCGGCGCAAAATGCATATCAATTTGCACAATTTGTAGGTCAGCAGCTAAAAGCTGACCTCAAACTCGTTCATGCCTATCACCCGTCTTTTGACCCTCACCAACCCCCTATCGGGATGGAGGGCAATATCGAAAAACTCAAGAACGAGCAACTGGCCACCTTTACGAAAAAATTCAAATTGCCCGAATTCAATAATAAAGTAATTAATGAGGTTGTGGTAGGCTTTACCGTTGATGAAATCATTCATAAAACGGACCAGGAAGACTGCGATATGGTCATCATGGGCAGTGTCGGCAATCATGATCTGGGCGATAAAATCTTTGGCAGTATTTCTTCAACCATCTCCCGCAAAGCGTTTTGCCCGGTGTTAATCGTTCCTGAAGAAAACCGGTTTAAAGGTTTTGACAATATCGTCTATGCCAGTGATTTTGAAGCAGCCGACGGTCGTATGGTTAATAATCTAGTCAGTTTCGCCAACGCGTTTTCCGCCAATGTCCACTTTGTCCATGTCGATGACCAAGAAGGCGATTTAAAAGAATTGGAGGCCCGACTCTTCGAAGAACTGTTCGATGATGAGCACCCCGTTCCTCCTTTTGAGATTGTTACCATCAATGGTCAGAATGTTGTCAAACACCTCAGTGAGTATGCTGAAAAAAATAAGATCGACCTAATCGTAATGGTCACTAAACACCGCAACATCTGGGAAAGCTTGATGCACAAAAGCACCACCCGCAAAATGGCACTGGAAACTCATGTGCCACTAATGATCATGCATTTAGAAGATAAATAAATCGAATTAATATGAATAAGATCCTTGTCCCCGTTGATTTTTCAGAAAATGCTGAAAATGCACTTTTCTATGCTGTAAATATTGCCAAACACACCAATGCTTCGATTACCCTTCTAAATGCCTATAAGGCCCCCAGCTCTACCGGTATGTTTATCTCCGTTGAAAAATACATGAAAGAGGATGCCATCAATGAAATGGAATTCCTCATCTCTAAAGTACAGGAGAAATTTGGAGAAAGTGTACCTATCGACTTCAAATGTATCTATGGAGAAACCCAACCCACGATCGTCCACCTGGCCGAACAACTCAACTACAACCTCATCCTGATGGGCACGAAAGGAGCGAGCGGACTAAAAGAGGTCTTTATAGGAAGCGTTACCAGCGCAATTATAAAGGGAGCTAAAACCCCGGTGCTGGCTATCCCCGAAAATTTCACTTTTAACGGTATCAAGAAAATCGTGCTGGCAGTAGACACCAGCGGACTATCTTCCTCCGAAATTCTGGATCCGGTAAGAGAAATCGCAAAACTATTTGACTCAGAGATCATCATTCTACATATCACCGAAGATATGAAGCAAGAAAACCTCGATAAAGTGGCTGAATATAACCTCGATGAATTTAATTATTCAACCCTGTTTATGGAAGGCGACGATATCAATGCTGCCGTTGGAAAAGCAGTAGAAGCAGAACAAGCAGATCTACTGTGCATGGTCCGGCGTTCCAGAACCTTCTTTGGTCATCTTTTCCACGCTAGTGTCACTTCCAAAGAGGCTTTTAATAGCGCCGTGCCGCTGCTGGTACTGCATGATTAAGGCTATCTTATCTCAAAATGGCGATGCTTCCAACTCTTTCGGCCCAAATCCTACCTGATCTTCCAGGTAAAATCCATTTTCACAAAATTCGATCAGCTCGCTATCGATAAATTGCTTTACCTGTTCTTTGTATTGAAGCGGGTAGAGCAAATGCGGATTAGGACCGGCATCCAGACTGAAATACAAGGGCACTTCCGTATCTGCTCGAAAATTTCTTATGCTCTTAATAATATTTATGGTATTGGGTTGCATCAAGAGATAGGGCGGATTGGACGCCATCATCAACGCATGCAGCGTAAGGGCCTCCTGCTCCAGAATACGGCCCACACCGTCTACGTCACCATCTAAAAGCATACCTATGAGATAGTGTAAGTTTAAATTAGCTTGTTTGTAGCGGCTTTCAGCATAAGTATGCTGGTCCATCAAAGCATGTCCGGCCGAACTCGACACACTCTTTTCTTCTTTGCTAACGATCAAAATATCATTTTGGTAAGTATGGAAGACTTCATGCAAATTATACTCAAAAGGGACCGCATACAGATCAGAAGAGTCTTCCACCTCTCCAAACTTCCCCCAGAACCCCGCTTTAGAAAAGATCGAACGGCAAGCACTTCCCGATCCCAATCGCGCTAAAAAAGAAGCTTTCTGCCTGAAATCCTCATCCGCCTCAAGAGTCCCGAAAAGAATATCTTCCAGCGAGCAAAGACAAAGCGCCAGCGCACTCATTCCCGATGCTGACGATGCAATACCCGCCGAGTGCGGAAAAGAATTGACCGTCTTAATAGTTAACGACAACTGCTTCAAAAAAGGAAAGATTTCGGTTACCGACTCCAAGTATTTCTGGATCCGGCTCTTAAAGCCCTCGTTAGGCTCGTTATCATAAAAGAATTCTAACGCAATCCCCGTATCCGCCCCACTCTTGGGTGCATATTCGAGGGTGGTTTTCGTATGAGCTGCCTCAAGGGTGAAACTTAAAGAAGGATTGCGCGGAAGCTGAACCCCATGCTTTCCCCAATACTTAACAATTGCCAAATTGGACGGACTTTCCCATGAAATCGCTCCTGGTTCAACATTGGCCGTTTCTAATATTAACTTCGGATTTTTATAATCAAGCATATCTTCTATTTATTCCTCAAAATTAGAAATTTTGAGGAATAAACGCCTTTTTCATCTCGAATCTCCACAAAAAAAGGGGGTGCAAAATTTTTGCACCCCCTTTTTTGTGGAGATTTCCCCTAATCCAAATTCTCAATATCTTCATCAAAATTATAATCCTGAAGCACAATATCTAATAACTCATCTTGCCCTACTACATATCCATCCTTGATATGCATTCCAAAAAGGCTTCCTTTCATATTCCAGGTCATAGCAGTCCAACTACCCCGGTAATCTTTGATAATATCATACAAGGGCCTTTCTATTTCTTTTTCAATCATCTTGACCAGGATATACCCCTGCGTTTTGGTCAAATTCTTCAGCGGGTCATTAAATTCTTTTTTGAGACGCTTATGTATTTTCTTGACATACTTCTTACGCTTACGTTTTTTGAGCCCTTCTGTTTCTTCCTCGATATCCCGAAACAACATGATAGCCTGCATAGCATAAGGGTAAACAATCGCTGCATACCGCTGATACTTTCTGAACCTTCTCCAATCTTCCTTACTCTTAAATGATCTCGGAGATGTCACTTGTATCTGATCAATATCCGTCATGATCATCGTATCGTTGTTTTCGGTCACGAACGCAGTATAAACAGCACCATCTAATAAGATTTCAAATTGCTGTTGAGCTTGTAAAGCTACATGGAAGCAAAAGAATCCGGCAACTAATAATAATAACTTTTTCATAATAGAGATTTATGGGTGATATGCTAATGGTTGATAACTATAATAACAGCATCACGGTGCCTAAACATCTAACGCGAAAACTGATCGAACAATTATCTTCTCTATTATGTATGACGCAAAAAGCCTGCTTTGTAACCTTAATATTTCTTAAAGTTTTCAATTTATTGTTAAAGTGTGTTAAGCAAGTCATCAACTATTAATTGATCAATTCTTTTGCCGGTCATATTTCGTTTGAAACTTCTGATAAAGCATCTTTTGCTTATTGTTGAGATCAATCTGACGGCCCTGAATAAAGGCTCGTTCTACTTCACAGGTCATCATATCCAGCGCATCCCCTTCGCTAATGAATAAATTGGCATCTTTTCCTTTTTCAATAGAACCTGTACGATCATCGATTCCCATGATCTTTGCCGTATTTAGGGTGAGAGCGGCAACAGCATCTTCGTAAGGTAACCCAAACCCCACGGCATGCCCTGCCTGAAATGGCAAATTGCGTACCTCATAATATCCGCCCATGTAAAACCCAAATAATACACCTGAATCCTGAAGCATTGTTGCTGTTTTAAAAGGCTGATCTATCGCCTCGTCCATCCGTGCAGGCAAGCGGTGAGGAGCATTTAGCAAAACGGGAATATTGTTCTCCTTCAAAAAATCAGTCACCATCCAGGCATCCCGCCCCCCAACAATCACTAAATTTAAATCGTATTCTTTTCCGAACATAGCTGCTTCGACAATGGTACTAACGTTATTGGTATGAACATACAGTTTTTTCCTGCCATCAAACAGTCCGCGCATGGCTTCAAATTTCAAATTCTTTTCTGCCGGATTTTCTTTCTTGGAATAAGCCAATGCTTGCTCAAAGAGCAGCTCAATCTTTTCTTTATTAATCTCGTAGTCTTTATCGCGCTTTATCCTGCGTTCTGTCCACCATCCACTATAGGTATATACACCAGGCCAGTTAATATGAATCCCTTCATCGATGTTATAAGCCGCATCCTCCCAGTTCCAGGCATCTAACTGAACGATACTGGAAGTGCCGGATACTAATCCGCCTGAAGGAGTGACCTGAGCTAACAAAATGCCATTAGAACGAACGGTAGGCGTCACTCTGGAATCGGTATTATAAGCGATAATCGAACGCAAATTGGGATTCAGGCGCCCCACATCGTCGTAGTCGCGGGTGGCCCGAACGGATCCTATCTCCTCCAGTCCTAGCCGGGTATTGGGTGCTATGAACCCGGGATAGATGTGTTTGCCTACAGCATTGACCACCTCATAGCGGTTTTCATCCAGTTCAGGTAGGCTGTTAGGGCCGCCTACTAGCGTGATCTTGCCGTCTTCAAAAGCAATCACGCTATTTTCAATGACTTCGCCTGTACCCAGGTGGGCCGTCCCCCCGGTGATCAATACCGGCTTGGATTGAGCCGGAGCCGGGATTAAATAGGCTTGTCCATTTGCTGCCGGAGTAAAGGCAACCAGAACAATGAGTATATATAAAAGCTGTTTCATCAGAATAGTTGTTTTTTAATTTAAGTTCTAAGGCAAAAAATTACTTCATCTCGTCTTCCATGTGATCGCAATGATACAGGTGCATCTTCCGGCCGCTTGCTGCCCGGGTACGACCGCCGCCATTTTTGGCATCGATCATTTTCTGGATCAACCTCGCCCGCTCCTGTTGTACCGCTCTTTGCATAGCTTTATCCTGCTCGCGATCAAATAGCTTGACCCCATCTACCCAGGTATATTGAGCTTTGGCATAGACGGAAAGCGGATGCGCATCCCACAAGACCAGATCAGCATGCTTGCCTTCTTTAATACTTCCCACATATTGATCAATATGCAATAGTTTTGCAGGATTAAGCGTCACGAACTTCAGCGCTTCTTCTTCCGGAACACCTCCGTATTTGACCGCTTTTGCGGCTTCTTGGTTCAACCGCCTGGCCATTTCAGCGTCATCTGAATTAAAAGCTGTCACAACTCCCTGATTGTGCATGATCGCACCGTTG
>CAZHOV010000072.1:0-26982 GCA_964534315.1 uncultured Saprospiraceae bacterium
GTAGGAAAGTAGGAAAGTAGGAAAGTGAAAATAGGAAAGTGGAAAGTAGGAAAGTGGAAAGTAGGAAAGTAGGAAGTAGGAAAGTAGGAAGGTAGGAAAGTAGGAAAGTGGAAAGTAGGAAAGTGGAAAGTAGGAAAGTAGGAAGGTAGGAAAGTAGGAAGGTAGGAAAGTAGGAAAGTAGGAAAGTGAAAATAGGAAAGTGGAAAGTAGGAAAGTGGAAAGTAGGAAAGTAGGAAGTAGGAAAGTAGGAAGGTAGGAAAGTAGGAAAGTGGAAAGTAGGAAAGTGGAAAGTAGGAAAGTAGGAAGGTAGGAAAGTAGGAAGGTAGGAAAGTAGGAAAGTAGAAAAGTAGGAAAGTAGGAAAGTAGGAAGGTAGGAAAGTGGAAAGTAGGAAGGTAGGAAAGTAGGAAAGTAGGAAAGTGAAAGTAGGAAAGTAGGAAAGTGAAAAGTGGAAAGTGGAAAGTGGAAAGTTCGTAGGGATTTGGTGATGGGTTTTAATCGGCAAATCAAAATTGCTTGTATAATAAATCTGTTCGGCCATTATAGACTAAGTGATTGAATACCTGGAATGAACGCAGGAAATAATGACCGAACTCAAAAAGATTTTTTCTACCAATTTTTTTGCCTTACTACTTAAATCTATACATCTTCCGGAATGATATATGAGTTATTGGGTTTTGATATTTACCTGTGTTCATTTCCATGGTTCATTCCAATTTCCTAATTCTTAATTCTTCATTCCTAATCCTTCATTCTTAATTCCCTAAGCCTTACTTTTGCCTTCATCATTTAAGAAAAGTCAACACTACTATGAATTATGTAGCAATCATGGCGGGGGGCGTAGGCAGTCGGTTTTGGCCTGCCAGCCGTACCCACCGACCGAAACAGTTTTTGGATATATTAGGCGTTGGGAAGTCTCTGATACAGATGACGTTTGAACGTTTTAAAAAGGTTTGTCCTCCGGAAAATATTTTTATTGTCACTAATGGGATGTATAAAGACCTGGTGAAAGAGCACCTGCCGGTGATTTCAGACAATCAGATTCTTTGTGAGCCTTCGCGCAATAATACGGCTCCTTGCATTGCCTATACCGCTCTTAAATTACAGAATCTTGATCCGGAGGCCAATATGGTGGTGGCTCCCTCTGATCACATTATCCTTGATGAGGAAAATTTTCTAAAAACCCTTAATAAGGGACTGGCTTTTACCAATGCCAACAATGCGCTGCTTACTCTTGGCATTCAGCCTACGCGGCCAGATACGGGCTATGGGTATATCAACTATGAGCAACAGGGAAAAGATGATATTCATAAAGTTATTCAGTTTACCGAGAAACCAGTGTTGGAAAAGGCCAGGCAGTTTTTGGAAAGTGGCGATTACCTCTGGAACGCTGGCATTTTTGTCTGGAAAGTGGCCTCTGTATTAGATGCTTTTCAAAGCCACGCATCGGAGATTTATGAAATCCTTGCCGAAGGTGTTGACTGGTATAATACGGCAAACGAGCAGCCTTTTATTGACGAGCATTATCCCAAAACGCCCAGTATTTCGATTGATTATGCCATTATGGAAAAAGCCGACAATGTGTATACACTGCCTTCCAGCTTTGGCTGGTCGGATCTGGGTACCTGGGCGTCGTTGCACGCCGTGAGTGATAAAGATACCAATGCTAATGTCGTAACGCATCCTGAAGAGGTGCTGATCTATGAAACCCGAAATAGTCTGATCCGGACTCCTAAAGATAAGTTATCGATCATAAAAGGATTGGATGATTATATCGTTATTGATGAAGAAGGGGTGTTACTAATCTACCCCAAATCCAAAGAGCAAGAAATCAAATCGATTACCAAAGAATTGAAAACTAAAGGAAAAGATAGCTATCTGTAAGCGGTGAAAAAGAAAATACTATTCATTACCTATAAATTTCCCCCAATAAAATCAATGGGTACGATCCGGAATTTCAATATTGCCCTGGAATTCCAGAAGACTTTCCATAAAGTGCTGGTGCTCACCACCCGAAATGCCCGTTTTCTATCTCGCGAGTCCTTTCCTTTTGAGCAGCCTTTCCAACGAGTAGAATTACCAACGCTCGACTACCGGTGGTTGATCAATAGGATAAAAGGAGGGAAATCCTATCCGGGTGCGAATTTTACGGGAAGATGGTTTGCTCCTCTTTATCACCGTCTTAAAGATAGCTTCCCTACCAATTTACTGCTGGACGAAGGAGGGGTTTATTATATTTGGAATGGTTATCGGAAAGGGAAAAAACTGGTGGAGGAGGAGGGGATCGACTATTTGTACAGCTCTTACCGGCCCTACGCTGATCACCTTATTGCCTGGCTGCTAAAGCGCCAATTTCCTCATCTTTACTGGATTGCTGATTTTCGGGATGCCCATATCGATCTCAATCGGGGCAATGTGTATGGGGTAGGCCTCCAGAAGTGGTTTAATAGGAAAATTCTGAAACGGGCTGATGTGGTGACTACCGTATCCGATGGATTGGCCAAGTACCTCTCTGAGTTTCACCATAATGTAAAGACCCTTCGCAACGGGATCAGTCCTTTTTATCAGCCAAACGGATTTAGTCCCGATTTTCTGGAGAATAGATTTGTGATAGCTTATACGGGTACGCTTTATCCGGCCCAGCAATCAGCTGATTTGTTCTTTCAGGCAGTAAGGGAGCTTATGAGGGAGGGAAAGATTGATGACAGGGAGTTGTTGCTGGTTTATGCCGGCAGGAGTAAATCCGTTTGGAATGATTGGGTAGTGAAATGGGAACTCGAGAAATGGAACAGAGGGCTTAATGATCTAAGTTTATTACAATCCTACAGTCTGCAACAGAAAAGCCAGCTCAACCTGCTGCTGACCTGGAGTGGTCCTGCTTTTACCGGCGTATTGACCGGCAAGTTATACGAATATCTAGCCGCCGGAAATCCCACCTTGGTATTAGTCAATGGTTGTCAAGATCCGGAGTTGGAGGAGATCATTGATCAGACCCGATCGGGGTTGGTAGCTTATCAACGTCCACAAGAGTTGGACCGTATCAAACTTTTTCTGTTACAACTCTATGCAAATTGGAAAAAAACCGGCAGTAGCAACCAGCCCGTAGCACCCGGATTACTAACTCCTTACCGTTGGGAAGTGATCATGCCCGGCTTCTTAGAGGGGCTAGAGCAGGAAGGGTAACGGTTATTAAGTTTTCAGTCACTAAACGTCTTTTTCTGAGTGCTGCTTGTACAAATGAAAATCATCCCACCGTTTCAATATGCTTTCTAATTCTTTTTGAATCGGATAAAAGTCAGGCACTATGGTGGGGATACCGTACCGCAGGCCGTCGTGGACGCCCCCCGAGATCTTGGTCTTACCTACGAATTCTTTATATACCGAAAATCGCACAGTGGGTTTCAACGGTAAGATGAGGAGATCGGTTTGTTGGAGGTAATGGTTGTATAGAGCATGGGGGAGAGGCATAGTAAAAGAGATCCAATTGGTATCAGGGGGGAATCGCTTTTTCCAATGAGTTAAAAAAGCTGTTTCTTTTTTTCCTTTTATTGGGCCCAAAAAAATAAGCGTTATTTTAGTCGGGGAATTGCTTATGTGTTGAAGTATGTTCTGTAAATAAGGGGTATAATCCTTACGGGAAAGATCTACTCGTCCGGGAAAAGTGATGGTCATTGCATCTGCGGATGAGGTATCTGATTTTTTAGGAATGGTTTGGTAGAAACGGGGGCCTTTCACGTATTTTTCGGCCCATCTATCGGGGATAACCACGTGATCAGCCATTAGAGGATCGACAAAGGCGAACTGATCGATGCTGTTGAGCACCTTTTTCCGGTAGTAGTTATCGCGTTTCCATCCCAGCCGGTAGATGATCCTGCCCAGTTGAATGAGTTTGTCCTTCGCATTGCCCCCAAGATACAGCGCTTTAGGATTGAAGAAAGCATGGGCATTATGGATGATCAGCAGGGTAGGGGCCGGCCAGTCGAAGGCGCTAAAGGCCTTAAAATGATCCGCCAGGGTGGTGATGATCAATTGATCGCAGGCTTTCATGTGCTCGCGGTGCCGGTCTAAAAACTGCTCTACAGGCTGATGGTCCGCCCTAACAAACACATTCGGCGGCGATTGTCTCGGGAATAGCTGTTCATTCACCGTCTCGCTCACCCATAATTTCAGGGAAGCTAGGCCGTGTTGTTCCAGTAACGGGCGCACCAGTTCGTGGTGCTCAAAGAGTTCTATGATGCCGGTTTTTTTTATGGTATTGGGTTTTAAAGTCATTTCTTTTTTCGGTCAAGATCCAGCTATTACTCATTGCACATTGCCCATTGCCCATTGAAAAAACGATGAAACGGTTTCGATTGGCGGATTCATGGTGCTTCCACCATTGAAATGGTGGGTTGATAATTTTATTTTTCAAGGTCATTTCTTTTTTCGGTCAAGATCCAGCTATTACTCATTACTAATTCCTCATTGCACATTGCACATTGCACATTGTACATTGTACATTCCCCATTCCTCATTGCCCATTGCCCGTTGAAAAAACGATGAAACGGTTTCGATTGGCGGATTCATGGTGCTTCCACCATTGAAATGGTGGGTTGATAATTTTATTTTTCAAGGTCATTTCTTTTTTCGGTCAAGATCCAGCTATTACTCATTACTAATTACTAATTACTAATTCCTCATTGCACATTGCACATTGCACATTGCACATTGCACATTGATCTAAACCCTTATTTCATTTCAGGTGTTTAAAGATAAAATTATAACAATGAGATATACATACTTTATTTTCTTTTTATTTTTGACCTTTTGGGCTTGTAGTCAGGGAGGAGATGGCGGGCAGAAGGCTGTTGTTGCGAAGGTAGACGGGAAGGCGATTTATCAGCAATACTGCGTTGCTTGTCATGGGGCCAATGGCCGAATGGAGATTAACGGCGCCAAGGATTTTACGAAATCGGAATTGGAGTTGGAAGAGCGGGTGCATGTTATAACCAACGGGCGCAATTTGATGCAGGCCTACAAGTCGCTGCTGTCAGAGAAGGAGATCAAGGCGGTAGCACAGTACACGATGCAATTAAGTAATCCAGAATAATTTATGCAGCAAAAAAAGCGGGTGTTCCGGGTACTTGGACTTATGTCGGGAAGCTCACTTGATGGTTTGGATGTGGCCCTTTGTCGCTTTGAAACAGAAGAGACTTCAGCGCATCTCTCTTGGGAGATGGAACAAGCGACGACGGTACCCTTTTCAGAGATGTGGAGAGAACGGCTTTATTTTCTGCCTCAGCAGGATGCCCTTATTTTTGCAAAAACCCATGTGTATTTTGGGAGATACCTATCTGAATTAATACAACCTTTTCTTTCCAAGCTTTCTATTGCTCCGGATTTGATCGCTGCTCACGGGCATACGGTTTTTCATCATCCCGATGCCCGGTATACCGTTCAGATTGGCGACGGGGCAGCTTTGAGTGTTTTATCGGGCATCCCGGTGGTTTGTGATTTTCGGTCACCCGATGTGGCGTTGGATGGGGAAGGTGCGCCTGTCGTACCTATTGTGGAGCGGGATTTGTTTCCGGAATATGATTTTTTTTTGAACATCGGCGGTATTGCCAATATGAGTTTTCGAAGTCCGGAAGGTATGGTCGCCTTCGATATTTGTGCGGCCAATCAGGCGCTCAACTATCTTGCTCAGGCCATGGGGCAACCTTTTGATGAGGAGGGGCAGTTAGCAAGCCGGGGGATTGTTGTTCCTGATTTGTTAGATCAACTGAATGACCTGCCCTATTTCAGGAAGCCTTTTCCGAAATCGCTCAGTAACCAGTGGGTACAAGAGCGAATTTTTTCTATTTTGCAGCAGCATCCTTCCGGGGTGGCAGATAAGATGCGTACGATGGTGGAGCATATCGCCTATCAGGTTGTTCAGCACGCTCACCTTTTTTTGGAGGCGTCTGTAAGAACAAAAATGTTAGTCACTGGTGGTGGTGCTTTCAATGTTTTCCTGATCGGTGTGTTGAGCCAGCAATTATCAGATAAGGGAATTCAGTTGGAGGTGCCGTCAGTCCAAGTGGTGGAATTTAAAGAAGCCTTATTGATGGCGTATATGGGCTACCTTCGGTATCAAGGTCAAATAAATTGTTTGAGTTCTGCAACGGGAGCGCAAAGAGATACCATTGGGGGGTGCATTTATCTTCCATAATTACAGTTAACCAATGAGAAAAAAGGTCTTTATTACTGGGGCGACGGGTTTTTTAGGGTCACATCTATTGAGGCAATTGCTGAAGGATGAGCAGTTGGAGGTGACGGCGCTAAAGCGAAAGACCAGTAGTATGGACCTGGTAGAGGAAGTACAGAACCGGGCGAGGTGGGTGGAAGGAGATGTGTTAGATTATTTTTTGATGGAGGATATTCTTTCGGAGGTGGACCAGGTATACCATTGTGCAGCCATTGTTTCTTTTTATCCTAAGAGATTCACTGAAATGTTTCGGATTAATGTAGAAGGAACGACAAATATTGTAAATGCAGCTTTGAAGGTAGGAGTTGAAAAGTTGGTGCACATTAGTTCTACGGCGGCACTTGGCAGGACAAAGCAGAAAGAAACGTTTTCAGAAGCGACGATGTGGCAGCGCAGCAAGTGGAATTCGCAATACGGGATCACCAAATTTCTGAGCGAGCAGGAGGTATGGCGGGGCATTCAGGAAGGGCTTCGGGCGGCCATCTTAAATCCCTCCATAATTCTTGGTCCCGGCAGGTGGGGTGAAGGCTCCAATCGCTTTTTTAAATGGGTTTGGGACGGCTTCCCTTTTTATTCGAATGGGGTCAATGGATTTGTTGATGTCCGGGATGTAGTAGCGCTTGCTATACAGCTGATGAAGAGCGATATTCAGGGTGAGCGATTCGTGGTAAATGCTGAAAATAGAAGCTACAAACAATTGATGGACGAGATCGCAGACGCGTTCGACAAAAAAAAGCCTTTGATCCGCGTCACGCCTCTTATTCAGGCCTTTTCGTGGCGAATAGCCAAACTGAGCGCATTCCTCACCGGCGGACACCCAATGCTTACGCGTGATAGCGCCCGCATTTCCTCTTGCTCCTATTTTTACCAAAATGCCAAGTCTAAAGAAACCTTCGACTTTTCCTATCGCCCGGTAAGCCAATCCATAACAGATGTCGTTTCTTATTTCCAGCAAAGGGAAATGGCGGGGCATGAATAATGAAATAATGTTTGGTCATCCATTTGGAGATCAGCTGATTATTCTGTACCTTTAATTAAATTTAATCTTTACAAACGCCAGTTATGGTTTCCCCCAGATGCACCTTTTTAATTTTGGGATTATTGCTTCTAGCGGGAACTTTCTTTGCACAGGGAACCACCCAAAAAACACAAGCTTTTCGTTCGGTTGACATTGAAATTCCTGCTACTGTTGATGAATCCTTCAGGGATTTTGCTCCTCGTTCCATAGAAATGAACAGTGGGACCATGACTCGCTATATCCAACTGAATGGTCCGCTCAGCCAATCTGCCAGGGAGCAACTTCAGCAAGAAGGGATAGTTCTGCACAATGCCATCGGTGAGAATATTTTACTAGCTTCCATCCCTGCTGATATCAAAGCATCTACCTTTAAGAAATACGGAATCATCTCTTTTTTTACGCTTGCTCCTGAAGCCAAGCGCATTCGCGTACTTGCTCCTTCGGAAAAGTTGTTGCTTAAATATATCGACACTTATGATGCTGACTTGGTCGCTGAGCTACTAGCCGGAAACGGTATTGAACTTTTGGAACATATTCCGGATTTTCCGGCTGTCTATATTCAGGCTTCGGAAGCGCAGGTTATAAAATTGTTGAAGCTTTCCTGGGTAGAGTTTGTCGAAGAACAACCGGAGAAGAATAGTTATGAAAACGGGTTAGGTCATCTTTCCGTCCGGTCAAACCTATTAGCAGCTACCCAAATTGAGGGGGTGACAGGCAATGGGGTCCATATCGCCTTGGGCGACGACGGCTGGGTAGGTGAACATATTGACTTGCAAAACCGGGTCATACATTTCCCGGATGTGAATACGGATTTCCAGGGACAGCATGGCGATCTGGTTGCCGGCCTTATTGCCGGAGCCGGAAATATTGATCCTAGGCTCGTCAGTCCCGCCCCGGAGGCGATGATACATGTTTTGAATGACTTCGATGCGGTCAAACATGCTGGTTCACTAATGGATAATCAGAACGTGGTGGTCACCTGTACTGCTTTAAGCGATGGTTGTAACCGGGGATATTCTTCTCTGGCCAGTTTGGCGGATCAGCAGATCCTGGAGCGACCGACTTTAATGCATATTTTCTCCGGAGGTAACGCCGGCCAAGACGATTGCTTTTTTGGGGCTGGTACCGGATGGGGAACAATTACGGGGGGAGTGAAGATGGCCAAAAATGCCCTTACCGTAGCCAATATAGATATACATGGGGAACGTGTAATTACCAGTAGCCGGGGCCCGACTACTGACGGGCGACTGAAACCAGACTTATCAGCTCTGGGCCAGGAGGTGGTCTCCACGCTTCCCGAAAATAATTACGGAACTATTTCCGGCTCTTCGGCATCAGCTCCGCTCGTTACAGGGGTCTGGGCCCAACTGGTAGAAGCTTACCGGAATCTCTTTGACGAAGATCCGCCCTCTGCATTACTCAAAGCTGCTCTGCTAAATACTGCTGATGACCTTGGGAAGCCGGGACCTGATTACTCCTACGGTTGGGGAAAAGTGAATAGTATCAATGCCTGGAAATTAATCCAGGAAAACCGCTACTGGCTCGATACCCTAATTCAAGGCGAAACCGATACCTTGTCGCTAACCGTGCCGGATAATGCCACTCAAGTAAAAGTTATGTTGTATTGGCATGATCGGGAAGGTAACCCCCTAAGTGCCAAAGCCCTGGTCAATAACCTGGATCTTACCATGACCAATTCTGAGGATGTCTTGATGTACCCCTGGGTGTTAATTCCGGAACCGGATTCAATGCTCCTTAACCAGCAAGCTACTCCCGGGAAGGATAGTCTCAATAATGTAGAACAAATAGCAATACATTCACCTGAAGCAGGTGTTTACGATATTCTGATACACGGGCAAAATATTCCTTTTGGTCCGCAACCATATGTGGTAGTCTTTGAGTTTGAAACCGAACAATTGGCGCTGACTCATCCGTTAGGAGGTGAACGGTTAGTTCCGGGAGATAGTATCATGGTATTGTGGGATGCTTCGGCAAGTGAATCACCTGTCTTTATTGATTTTTCAGCTGACGGAACAGAGGAGTGGGTAACTATCGGAGTCGATACCCAACAGGCAGCCATGTTTGCCTGGAAACTGCCGGACGTCACTTCTACTAATGCATTTTTCCGGATCCGTAGAGACGGCATAGTTGACCATAATGATGAAGCCGTGACGATTATGGACGTTCCTGAAAACGTAAAAATTAATAAAGTTTGCGCTGATTACCTTATCCTAAAATGGGATTCTTTACCGGGAGCCTCAGGCTATGTCGTCTACCAAATGGGGGCGTATTCCATGGATAGTTTGCTTCAAGTGGAGGAAAACTACCTGGAAATTCCTATTGAAGACCCGTACCAAGCGTATTGGTTTGCAGTTAGTGCACTTACAGAAGCAGGAAAAGAAGGCCCACGCAGCAAAGCCGTACGCAATGAGATCGGTTTTCAAAATTGTCTGCTTTCGGTAGACTTGGGAATTCAGCAAGTAAGTTCTCCGCGGACTAGCGTCCTGTCCAGTTGTTTTTCACAACCTATTCCCCTCGGAATTCAGATAAAAAATAACGGTCTTTTTGCAGAAGAAAGTTTTGACCTGTTTTACCAACTCGATGATGGAAGTATTAATTCTTCTACCTATTCCGGTTCTATCCCGCCAGGCGTTACGGTCAATGTTCAATTTGATTCTATGCTGACGATTACAGCACCTGGTCATCATTCCCTTAAAATATGGATTGATTATCCGGAAGATGAAGCAGCATACAATGATACAAGCCATTTCGACCTGGAGGTAATAGAAGCAATTGAGTACGGATTACCCTTTTATCAAGCATTTGACTCTTTTAGCCATTGCGGAGAGAGTAACGATTGTTTTTCGGTTTGTTCTTTGAGTAAAGGTTGGATGAATGACAGAAATCAAGTGGGCGACGAAATCGATTGGAGAGTAGGAGAAGGGGCAACATCTACCCTTTATACTGGCCCTGATAATGATCAGAATACGCAAAGTAAAGGTAAATATTTGTTTTTAGAGAGTTCGCAAGGGTGTTATCAAAAAACGGCTCATTTGTTAAGTCCTTGTGTTAATTTAGGAAATGCTGAGCATCCGAAGTTGAGTTTTTGGTACCACATGTATGGTGCCGATATGGGGAAATTGCATGTTGACCTGTTTGACGGTGAACAGTGGTATCCCAATATTATTGTTCCTGTGCTTGGAGACCGGGGAAAGCAATGGCAGAAAGTCGAAGCTGATCTAACGGCTTTTGCGGGCAAGATCATTATGCTCCGTTTCCGGGGAGTGACAGGCGATGGCTTTTTATCGGATTTGGCCATTGACAATGTCGCGATTTATGATGCTTTTGATGCCCCTGTCGGAGGGGTTATTGTAGCTGATTTTTCAACCTGCCCGGGGCAGTCGTTCAGTATCTCCGACAATTCTTTTAACAGTCCGACCACTTGGGAGTGGAAGATTCATCCTTCTAGTGTTGAATTTGTCGACGGAACGGAAGCCTCTTCCGCTAATCCGGTATTACAGTTTCAGGAGCCCGGTGAGTATCAGGTTTCCCTTGTTGTTTCCAATGAATACGGTGATTTTGTCGTAGTATTGGATGAGCCGATTGAGGTGACAACAGGGCGTTCGCTTCCGGTAATTATGGATTTTGAATCCGATAGCCTTTTTGAATTGGGTTGGAATGTTGTTAATGAAGATGGCGGGATTACCTGGGACGCTATTGAATTGTATGGGGATGATAACGAACCCACGACTACCTTTTTCATGAATAATCACAATTACCTGGACCAGGGAGAGGAGGATCTGCTTATTTCTCCGGTGATAGACCTTACAGATGCGGATAAGCCATTGCTGCGCTTTGATGTTGCCTACAACTACTATGATTTTGAATATTCAGATAAATTACTGGTAAAGATATCGACTAACTGCGGTGAAACCTTTGAGCATACTGTTTTTGATAAGTCGGGAGCATTATTGGCAACAGTAGATAATACGCCGATCTCTGCTGACCCTCCGGAGACGAATTATTGGCGAACGGAAGTGATCGATTTATCTGATTTTAAAGGGTATTCTATCGTTGTTCAGTTTGTTAATGTAAATGGTTTTGGAAATAATCTGTATTTAGATAATATAATTGTTCACGAACAAGAAAACTATCCTACTGCAACGTTTAATTGGGTCCCTGAGCGAGATACCGTTTGTTCTCCCGAGGAAGTTACCTTTTTTCATACATCCAATGGCGCCCCCATTGATCGATGGCAATGGTCGTTCGGAGCAGGTGCCTCACCAGAGGAGTCGAACGTGGCCGGCCCTCAAAGAGTCTCTTTTTCTTCGCCAGGCACGTATGCTGTTTCCCTGAATACAAGCAACCAAATTGGTGCTGATCATTATGCGCGCGATCTGATCATAGGCGGGCAACCGACCGCTCAGTTTACCTATGAATTAGAGCGAGGAAGATGCAGTTTTATCAACTTTAGTAGATGGGCGACGTCTTATTATTGGGATTTTGGAGATGGCCATTATAGCCGGTTGAAAAACCCTATTCACCAATATGAGGAAAGTGGTCGGTACACCGTGACGCTTCATACGTCAAGCGACTGTGGAGAGCATATTAAAGAAGTTCCGGTCTCTGTGATTTTAGAAGGAACTCCGGGAAAAGAGCTGGATTTTTCGATCCTTCCCAATCCCACTTCCGGTATGGTTTCACTCCGCATCCATACTCTTTCTTATAACCAAACGTTTACGCTTCATCTTTTTGATGCCAATGGGCGTTTGTTGAAAAACTATCCTCTACAGGCACAGCAATTTAACCTCCCTGTAAACATTTCGATGCATGCTTTTCCGGAAGGGATCTACTATTTTAAACTTCAATCGGAAGAATCCGTCATGGTTAAAAAGGTGATTAAAATAAATCGCGGTAAATAGTAGGTTTTTATTTGGTTTCTTACCCATTCTTTCCTAACTTAATTTCCCTTTTCTGGTTAAACAACAAATTACTAACAATTAAAATGTGAAATCGATGGCGTACGAAACTAAAAACATCAGGAACGTCGTTTTGCTTGGCCATTCGGGCAGCGGTAAAACAGCCTTTTCAGAGAATATGCTTTTTGAAGCAAAGGCGACCAACAGAATCGGTCTGGTCGAAGAAGGAACTACCGTATCCGATTATTCGGACATCGAAAAAGAACGGGGCAACTCTATTTTCAGTACTCTTATGCATGTTAGCTGGAAGGATTCTAAAATCAATATCATCGATACGCCGGGTTCTGACGACTTTGTCGGCGAAGTGATCACCTCTATGAAAGTGGCGGATACCGCAGTGATGCTCCTCAATGCTAAAGCCGGCGTGGAGGTGGGAACGGAATTGATATGGGAATATATTGAAAAGTTTGAAACGCCCTGCCTATTTGTGATCAACCATTTAGATAATGACAAAGCTGACTACCAAATGACGCTGGATCAGGCTATCCAACGGTTTGGTAATAAAGTCCTTCCCTTCCAATACCCCCTTGAAACGGGTCCTGGGTTTAATACTATTGTCGACGCGCTTAGAATGGTCATGTACGTTTTCTCCGATGAAGGGGGGAAACCAGAAAAGCACGCCATTCCGGATTCAGAGATCGAAAGGGCCCAGGAAATGCATAATGCTCTGGTCGAAGCCGCTGCTGAAAATGATGAAGAATTGATGGAGCGTTTCTTCGAAGAAGGATCCTTGACCGAAGAAGAACTAACCGAAGGCCTTACCATAGCCTTGGCAAACCAGGAGCTATATCCTGTTTTTTGCGCTTCTGCCATCAATAATATGGGGAGCGGAAGGATCATGGGCTTTATCAACGATATTGCTCCGTCTCCCGCCAACCGTCCTGATGCTAAGCTCGAAGGTGGTGGCACTCTCGCCTGCGATAAGGATGGCGATACTTCTATCTTTATCTATAAAACGATTTCCGAACCCAGAGTGGGTAATGTTTCTTACTTTAAAGTATATTCAGGTACCCTCCATACAGGTGACGAACTGGAAAATGCAGACACGCGGGAAATGGAACGGATTAGCCAGTTATTTGTCTCTGAAGGAAAAAACCGGGAAAATACGAATAAACTTATTGCAGGCGATATTGGCGTTACGGTCAAGCTCAAAAATACGCATTCCAATAATACCCTTAATACAAAAGGGGTAGACCGGCAAATCTCCAAAATGAAATTCCCCAATCCCCGTATCCGGGTGGCACTTGCTCCTCCCAATAAAAACGATATGGAAAAGCTGATGAAAGCCCTTCATACTATCGAAGAAGAAGATCCGACGCTCTTAGTCGAACAAAATCCTCAACTGAAACAGACGATCCTTCATGGACAGGGAGAACTTCATCTTGACCTGATCAAACACCGGATCGAAATGATCCATAATATTACTTTTGAGCTGGGAGAGCCAAAGATTCCTTACCGGGAAACGATAACTAATAAGGCGGATCAGGATTACCGCCATAAAAAGCAATCGGGAGGTTCCGGACAGTTTGCAGAGGTACACCTGCGCATAGAACCTTTTCACGAAGGTATGCCTCCTCCGGCAGGACTTAATGTCAGGAATACCGAGACAGAAGAATTGCCCTGGGGCGGAAGACTCGAATACTTATGGTGTATCGTTGGAGGCTCGATAGATAGTAAGTTTTCCAATGCCATTAAAAAAGGAATTTTACAAAAAATGGAAGAAGGTCCGCTGACGGGATCTTATTGCCAGGATATCCGGGTTTGTATCTATGATGGAAAAATGCACCCCGTCGATTCGAACGATATGGCTTTTATGATCGCTGCAACGCAAGCTTTTAAAAAAGCATTCGTAAACGCCAAACCCCAGATTATGGAACCCATCTATATGATTGAAATCCTCTGCTCGAATGAAGTGATGGGGGATGTGATGAGTGATCTTCAAACACGGAGAGCAATCATTCAGGGCATGGATGCCGATGGTCATTACCAGAAGATAAAGGCCAAAATACCGCTGGCGGAGACTTACAAATATTCTTCCACCCTTCGCTCTTTGACTCAGGGCCGTGCTAAGTTTAACCTTGAATTTGCTGAGTTTAATCCGGTGCCCCATGAAGTTCAGCAGAAACTGATCGATGCTTACAATGCAGAAGCGCAGGAAGCCTGATGAACCATGAATAATCCTTTAATCGAAAAGCGGGGGTATCTTTTTTTACTTAGTTTTCTAAAGGTGTAGTGAAGGACGTTTCCTTTGCTACATTTTTAGAGAACAAAATAAAAAAAGTCAAAAGTCATCTCAAAAAATTTGGGATGACTCCTGTTTTTTGTAACCTTACGGTCAGAATTCTAATTGATGAAACCCACCAAGATTCTCATTATTCAAACGGCTTTTATTGGAGACGTAATCCTGGCAACTCCTCTGATCGAAAAGCTGGACGCTTTCTTTCCGGAGTCCGCTATTGATTTTTTGGTACGCAAGGGTAATGAAGCGCTACTTAGCAATCATCCCAAATTGAATGAGGTGTTGATCTGGAATAAGAAAGAACGTAAATATGGTAATTTTATAAAGGTAATAAGAAGGGTACGGGCTCAACGATACGACATTGTTATCAATCTGCAACGGTTTCTTTCTACGGGGTTGATAACGGCCTTGTCAGGTGCAAGAGAAAAAGCGGGTTTTAAGAAAAATCCGCTTTCTGCTTTCTTCTCTATTAAAAAGATACATGAAATAACCCCCGGGGTTCATGAAGTACATCGCAATCTTTCCCTGATTGAGCATCTGACAAATGAGGACGTTGTAGGGCCGAAATTATATCCTGCTAAGCAAGATGTAGAGCTGGTAAAGCGGGAATCACCTTATGTTTGCATTGCTCCTACCTCTGTATGGTACACCAAGCAGTGGCCTGCCAAGAAGTGGATTGGTCTGATCAACCGGCTTGACCGACAGTTGGAGATCTGCCTCATCGGAGGCCCTTCCGACCAAGCAGCCTGTGAGGATATCCGCCTACAGGCAGAACATCCTAAGGTTTATAATTTAGCCGGGCAGTACAGTTTGTTGCAATCGGCAGCGCTAATGGCTGGTGCTAAAATGAATTATGTAAATGATTCGGCTCCACTCCACATCGCTTCTGCTATGAATGCTCCGGTAACGGCTATTTTTTGCTCCACGATCCCGGCATTTGGATTTACCCCTCTTTCGGATGTTTCGCAGGTAGCGGAGACTCAATTAAACCTTGAGTGTCGACCTTGCGGGTTGCATGGTTTTAACGCCTGTCCGGAAGGGCATTTTAAATGTGTGGAAATTGAGTTGGAAATAATGCATTGATCCATTGAACCATTTCCATTCTTATTTATTTCATGTTCATATATTTATATATTTCTAACAAAGAGCAGATTATGAAAATCGGAATCGTTTGTTATCCAACATATGGGGGTAGTGGAGTCGTAGCAACTGAGCTAGGTCTTGGGTTGGCAAAGAAAGGGCACGATATACATTTCATCACTTACCGGCAACCAGCTAGGTTGCATATCTTTCAGGAGAACATTTACTATCACGAAGTACGAACGGCTGATTATCCCCTATTCGAATACCTCCCTTATGAATCTGCTTTGGCGAGTAAGTTGGTTGATGTGGTCAAATATGAAAAATTAGATTTTTTACATGTTCATTATGCTATCCCGCATGCTTCTGTTGCATATATGACCAAAAAAATACTACTCCGCGACGGTTTTTATCTTCCAACGATTACCACCCTGCATGGCACCGATATCACCTTAGTCGGCAGTGATAAATCTTTCGCTCCCGTGGTTGCCTTTTCTATCTCCAAATCTGACGGGGTGACGGCTGTTTCACAAAGTTTAAAGCAACAGACGTATGATACGTTTGATATAGAGTGCGATATAAAAGTGATTTACAACTTCATCGACTTTGACCGGTTTAACCGGACGGATAAAGATCATTTCAAAAAGGCGATAGCCCCTAATGGTGAACGGATCATTGTCCATACATCCAATTTTAGGAAGGTAAAGCGGGTAGATGATGTTATTAAAGTATTTAAACGAATCAATGAACAAATACCCTCGAAACTCTTGCTGATCGGTGATGGTCCGGAACGGCGGAAAATGGAAGAACTTTGCCGCCAATTGGGTATCATGGAAGAAGTGCGTTTTCTAGGAAAGCAGGATGCTATTGAAGAATTATTGGCTATTGGTGACCTTTTTGTCATTCCGTCTAAAAATGAAAGTTTTGGTCTGGCAGCGCTGGAAGCTATGGCTTGTGAAGTGCCTGTAATATCCTCTAATGCAGGTGGGTTGCTGGAGGTAAATATTGAAGGGGAAACGGGGTTTGTCAGTGAAGTGGGAGATGTTGACGATATGGCAAAAAAAGCATTGCAAATCCTGAAAAATGAAGATGTGCTGAATAAGTTCCGCAAAAACGCCCTCGCCCAAGCTAAGAATTTTGATATTAATAATATCGTCCCTCAATATGAAGCTTATTATGAGCAAGTTTTAGAAAAAGCAAAAGCAACAAAGCCTGTTTGATAGAAGGGGCCAACAGACCTTTGATGCTTTAAGTCCTCCAATTTTTTACCAGGCCCAAAAAAATACTATTTTGGGTTTTATGTCAAATCCTTTAGAGAAAGCGCTTCCCTACCTTATATATTACTGCACAAAAAGAATCTTCGCGACCACTGCATCGGTCGTAGTAGTTAAGTTAGTATTATCGCTAAAGACCAGGTAGACTCCGGTATTCGGTTTTCTCCCGTTATAGTCAAGGCCGTTCCAGATCGCCTGGCCTCCTTGTGCGGTGGTTTCATAGACTAGTTCTCCGTTGATATTCGTGATCTTTACATTGGCATCCCGGGCGAGTCCTTTAATAACGATGGGGCCTGTATATTCAGATCGGACCGGATTGGGAAATACCTGGATTTTGGGTTCATTTAGATCACCCCCTTCTATAGCCTCTCCAAAAATAGACTGAAGCCCGCTGGCGGTGCCAATAAGGACCTCTCCTGTTCTTGGATTTATGGCAATATCCAAGACAGTGTTATCGAAGAGTGGGCTATTGTTGACATCGTAGAAGGCGATTTGTTCCTCTCCATCATCCGATTGCACAAATACGCCGTTGTTGGTGCCAAACCATTTGCGGTTAGCACCGTCTACGGCAATGGTTTTAATTTCTTCAGTTTCCAGGAGATAGGCATTGAAACCGTCTTGTTCGACGATCCTGCGGGTGCCCCGGCAATTTTGATCGAAGACGTTGGAACCACATTCAAAAACAACAGGGCCTTCGGTTGTTCCAATCCATACATCGCCTTCCAGGTCTACGGCGATACTTCTTACCGAGCCATTCGGCAGTTCACTATTATTGGTGTTGATGATCCGGAATTGATCATCTGAGGTGTCTTCGAGGTTTTCGCCGGTATCCAGGACGTAGACCGGTTCGGAACTGCTACCGTTTAAGAACCATTTGTAGCCGTTTTGATCAACTTCGACTTGATAGAAGTTTTTTGTGGCCACATTAGCAGAGAAAGATAACCAGGTGCCATCATTTCTGAGGACAGCGATGGGAGTAGGGGAGGCATGGTTACACATCCAGAGGTTATTATCTTCATCGAAATCCAGTCCGCCTACGCGGGAGCGGGTGGCGTCTCCGGGAATGACAGTTTTTAAGGTAGAATTGGTATCATTATAGACTTGAAAATCTGTCCCGTCATATTCTACAAGTCCATCTAAAAAAGAAGAAGTATAGACTACGCCCGTTACGGGATGTATCTCGATGTCGTAGAAATCATAGAGGCCGCTTAATTTACTGCTATTAAATTGATTTTTAATTTGCCAGGTGTTGTCTTTCAGGAAATAAAACCCATCTGCGCGCCAGAGATAGTTTTGATTGGGGAAGATGCCTCCTGATGCGATATAGATATCATCCTCAAAAATAGCGATTTGATTGATGTTGGCGCTGTGCGGAGAGTTGTAAGAAAACTTAAAGCAGTCTCCCTCAGGGGAGCCGGTAAAGCGCATTTGATCGCTAAGGTCGGCAAACCATACTTTTCCTTCATCGTCTTCGATGGCATAGATTGGAGTGCTTACGCAGTTATCTTGAAATTGTTCGGCTGTTCCGTCTGCTGATAAACGGAAGAAGGTACTGCGGCACCCGGTTAAGTTACAAGTCATGCCGGCCAACAGATATTGACCTTCCGCAGAAAGAAATTTGATGCTCAGGCTATCTTTTGAGAAGAAGCTTTCTAAGTTGGTGCCATCATACCGGAAAATCGTATCCATAATATTAAGGTAGAGTTGGTCTTCGAAGACCGCCATAGATTGGGTGGAGTAATCGGCGGGGAAACCTTCTTCCATGTCCAATAGTTCCCAGTTGCCAAAGTCTTCGAGGTTTTCATTGAGCGCATTGGCCCGGTAGATACCTTCGTCCGAACTGGCGTAATAAAAGTCATTATAACGCACTACGTTATTGATCTGGATACCGGTAAATGTGGTAAAGCCGAATTCTGCACGGTCGATACGCAATTTAGAAATACCGAAACCAGTTGATAGGATTGCAGCATTACCGTCGAGATAAATATCATAGATGCGTTTGTCTCCCAGAATATCAGCATTTTTGATGAAGGGTAAATTGATGAGATTGTCGGGGGTGAGTAGATCGATATTGCTGTCTTCATAGGTTACAATCAAGGTGCCGAGGCCTTTGTGGTATTTGATAAGATCCGTACCAATGCCGGTAAGACTGTTTATTTTTGTATAGAAGGTCGGACTTAGCTCTTTTTTGTCGACGGCAACTACTCCAAATCCTGTGGAATAAAAAATTTCATTGTCGCTCTGGGTTAAGGAGATGCCTTTTCGGAAAGGCAGATAAGATTTCCATTGACCGATCTGAAACCCTTCCTGCCCCAGAATGAAGGAAGATAAGATTAGCAAGAAAAAAACCAGCGAAAAAATCTTTTTCATATGTGTAGATTAAGTGAACAGTAAACAGTGAACCGGCCTTTTTTGCTTACTGTTAACAATTTATGATTTACTTTTTTACAACCCAAAATTAAAAATATTATTGTTTAAAAAATGGGTTAGAGGGGCCCTTGTCAGGTGCGGTACAGATTGCTGGATTCGAGGTATTCGAACACGGCTTCGGGGACGAGGTACTGAACGGAGTATCCTTCCTTGAGGCAGGAGCGTATATAGGTAGAGGAAAGATGCATTAGCGGGGCGTCAAATAATTTGACCGATTGATGATCTTTATATTTTTCGATTGAAAAAGTGGGACGTTTATATACATAGATATAATGGTTTTGAAGCAGCAGTTGATAATTTTTCCATTTCTCGATAGTGGCTAGATTGTCGCCTCCCATGATAAGCGAAAATTGATAATCCTGGTATTTCTCCTTAAGGTAGGTTAGGGTGTCAATAGTATAGGAAGGCTGAGGCAAACCAAATTCGATATCTGAAGCCCGGAGAAGTGGGTTATCGGCAATGGCCAGACGCACCAGATGAAGGCGGTCATGGTCTCTTGCCAAGGTACTTTTCTTTTTCAGGGGATTATGCGGTGAAACTACTAGCCACACTTCATCGAGGTTGGTTTGGGTGGCCATATAATTAGCAATAATCATATGCCCAATATGCACAGGATTGAAGGAGCCGAAAAAGAGCCCTATCTTTTTATTCATGGAAATAACTATTTATACGCTTGTCTTTCGGATTTAATTACTCAACATAACGGGCATGACGAGCATGAGGATCTCTTCGTTTTCGGTTTCTTCGCCCGGGAGGAGAATACCTGCCCGGGTAGGGGTAGAGAGTTCTAGCTTGACATCGTCCGTTTCGAGTACTTGAAGCATTTCGATGAGGAATCGGGCGTTAAAACCGATGGTTAGCGGATCACCTTCATAGCTACAGGGCAGTTGTTCGGTAGCTTCATTGGAGAAATCCAGGTCCTGAGCGGAGATGGTGAGGCTACCGTCTTTCATAGAGAGGATGACTTGGTTGGTTGTTTTATTGGCATAGATGGCTATTCGTTTGACAGAGTTGTGAAAATCCGACCGGGGAACGGAGAGGTGGTTGGGATTCTCAGTAGGAATGACCGCGTTATAATCGGGGTATCGGGCGTCGATCAACCGGCATGCCATCAGGAGGTGGTCTGTTTGGAAAAAAGCGTTGGATTTATCAAAAGAAAAGTGGATGTCTTTATCTTCGGGCAGTGCGTTTTTGAGGAGTTGTAAAGCTCTTTTTGGGATAATGAAAGAGGTAGAGACCTCACTTGGAATTTCAGAAAAGGAATATTTTACCAGTTTATGCGCATCGGTGGCAACGAAGGTTAGCGAATTAAAGTCAACCTGTACATAGATCCCGGTCATTGCGGGGCGAAGTTCGTCATTACTGGCAGCAAATAAGGTTTTGTTGATGGCATTGGAGAGGATAGACGTATTGAGTTTGATCGCATCCATTCCTTCCTCGGGGGTAGGAATATTGGGATAGTCCTGGCCATTTTCGCCGGCGAGTTTATATTTTCCGTAGGTAGACGTAATTTCGACTCCGTAGTTGCTATCGTCGATAGCGATGGTAATGGGTTGATCGGGTAGCGCTTTGAGGGTTTCGAGCAGTATTTTAGCTGGTACAGCAACCGTTCCGGTTCCTTCCGAGGTGACCTGCAGTTCTGTTTTGATCGATGTTTCCAGGTCGGTAGCTGAAATTTGAAGTTGATTTTTTGAAATGGTAAATAAGAAGTCTTCTAAAATAGGCAGGACAGGATTATTGCCAATGGCGCCACCGGCGATCTGGAGTTGCTTGAGTAGTTCGGAAGAGGATACATCAAATTTCATACGGCGAATTTTTAGAATCTGCTAAATGGCTTCATTTATGGCCATAGAAGGTAATCAATGGTTAAATTACAAAAATAGATTTTTGTGTAATTTATTTTCTACAAGTTTTCCACACGATGTTGGTAACTTTGTGGAAAACTTTAGTTCTTTGGAAAGAGCAGGGAGGGCAAGGATAGATGCAAAGGGATTAAACGCCGTTGAGCACCTTTTTTTCTTTGAGAAATTCAAGAGTATCGTTCAGGCTGGGGAGGACTTTAATATTTTTTTCGGAGGAAACACCCTGGGCAATGATTTGAAAGCCGGAGAGCAGGATGGTACAATTGGGGAAATTGTCGGAAAGTTGGTAAATATATTTTTGTACCGGTTTCTTGGTGTAGGTTTCGGTGATCATCGTATAGATGAAATCAGACTTTTGGATGGAGTAGGCATCTTTGAGGTCTTCAAGGCTGATATTTTGCCCAATATTAACTACTTTAAAGCCTCTGGATTTAAGAATGTAGTGTAGTAACAGCAAGGATAACTCTTGGGTTTCGCCCTCAGGTAGATAGATGAGAAATTTTTTCGCCTTACGGGATTGGACAACGGGTTTGCGATCAATAGCGGCGATGATCTTTTGACGAATAAGATAGCTTATAAAATTTTCCTGTACAGGATGAATGGAGCCGGTGAGCCATAGCAAGCTAAGTTTGTCGAGAAAAGAGTAAATGACTTCAAGCATTGTCCGCTCAAAACCAATAGCTTCTATATTTTTGGAAATGATGCGATCGAACTTTGACTCATCCATTTCAATCATCGAAATGGTGAGTGCATCCATTTGAGTATCCGGTTCGGACTGGTTTTCGGAGAGTGCCTCCACGCGGGCTTGAATTTCTTCAGCCGACATTTTAGCAATTTTGGATATTTTTAGACCATTTCTATTTAAAACAGCAATGTTTAAGAGTCGCCTAAGGTCTTCATCCTGATAATATCTTATATTTGTCTCGGTTCGTTTTGGTTGGACAATACCATATCGCTGCTCCCAAACCCGTATAGTGTGAGCTTTAATGCCACATAATATTTCTAGATCGCTAATAGAATATTGAGCCACCTGAATATTGTTTTTCTATTGAACCGAAGTGATAAAATAATCACCAAAAACCTTTTTGCCCGTGAAGTTATATTACAAACGTAGGAAAGCGTAAATAGATACGCCTCTCAAATCGTAAAAAATATATTTTATGGAAAAAAACTTGCTACAGGCAATTTAAAATCATCATGCTAACATTTTTTAGTAAGATTGGTTCAAAAAAATGTCAGGTATTTACCGGGAGAACAATTGGAGCCCGGAAAAAACAGGTTTAAGCTAAAACCGTTGCTAAAATTTATTACTTTAGTAGCAAAATTCAAATGTTGACCGTTCATAACCACTTATGAATAAAATAGTTTAAGACATCACTTAATTACATTAGAAAATCATCTACCTTTATGTTGAACATTTCTACAATATTTAATAAAAGATACCATACCTTTTCTCCCAAGTGTTTAGTTTTCTTCCTGGCGATAAATATCCTTTGGCTGTCCGTTTCCCTAGATGCTCAAATCATACCTACTGCAGGCGAAACCGAATGTTTTATTGCCGGTGATGGAGGTGTATTTTTGGATCCGGGAGGAGAAGAAAACTACCCGAATTGTGGCTGCGAAACCGTAACCACCTTATGTAGCCCGGATGGAGGTCCTATAACCATTACCTTCACGGAATTTGATGTATTTGCAACCTTCGATTTCGTTGAGATTTATGAAGGGGACACTTTGACAGGTACTGTATTGTATGATAATGGAGCAGGTGGAGCCAATGCGGGCGATAATCTTCTAAGCGATATGATCGCGTCCAATGGTTCTGCATCATTTACCAGTCCAGATGGTTGTATTACTATCTTGTTTTTTGCCACTACCGTTGTGGATCGCCCCGGCTGGTCATTGGACGTCAGTGCAGATGCCGGTCATCCCGGCGATGGCTTACCTTGCGGTACCAACCTCGATTGCCTTCCTCCGGGTGGGGTGGAAATTGCCGCTATCGGCTCTGATTCGGCATTAGTTACCTGGGCGCCCTCTGACTCTGCTATGAGCTATGCCATAGAATATGGCTTGCAAGGTTTCATGCCTGGCGACGGGGTCTACATTCCAACATCAGATACTTCTGCCGTCCTGGCTCCTCTGAATGAAGAAACAACTTATGAATTCTATGTCTCGATTTTATGTACCAACGGTGATACCAGCAATTTGAACGGGCCGTTTGAATTCACCACTCCTGATATTTGTCCGGATTTCTCTGACGTTTCCATAGATTCGGTAGGGGCCGAATTAGCACTCATTAGTTGGGTGGCTTCACTGGCTTCCGGAACCTACGAAATCGAGTTTGATACTGCCGGGTTTACACCCGGAACGGGGATGGTCGTAACCACTACCGAACCCTTTATCGAGCTTACAGGGCTTACCGAAGAAACGGATTACGATTTTTATATTACGCTCCAGTGCGATAACGGCGATAGTACCGGGCAAAGCCAGGTCTTTTCGTTTACCACAATTGATCTCTGTCCTGACTTCTCTAACGTTGTCATCGACAGTGTAGCCGTTTTTGAGGCTTTTATCAATTGGTTACCCTCGGTAGCAAACGGAGATTATGAAATAGAAATTGATACAGCCGGTTTCGAACCCGGGACAGGCAATCTACTGACGACGACCGATTCGTTCTATGTATTTACCAACCTGGAGGAATTTACCGAATACGATTTTTACATTCAACTGGCCTGCTTTAACGGGGATACTGCTACTACGCTCGGCCCTTTCAATTTTACAACAGAAGCGCTCAATGATGTTGGCATCAGCGGCATTCGTCGGCCCAATCCGGATAGCGCCTGTGACTTGAGTTCGACAGAAATTGTAGAGGTAGAGATCAAGAACTTTGGTATTTTACCACAGACGCTCATCCCCTTCAAATATAGTGTCAACGAAATGGATGCCGGAGTGCCCATTCCTACCGATGGTGTATTTACCGGCGTGATCAGTAATGATAGTATTGCGGTCATCGAGTTCGAAACTACCTACGATTTTTCACAACCCGGGCAATATCTCATTAAGGCATGGACAGAGAAGATGCCGGATGTCAATCCTGCTAATGATACGTTTGTGTATGTTTTAGAAACTGCCGTGGGATTACCTCTCGTAGAGGATTTTGAATCAGGGGTATTTCCTGAAGGCTGGGAGACGACAGGGGGTTTGATCTATGCGCCAGGGTCACATACTGCGCCGAGTTTTGTGTGGGCCGAGAATGTTTGGTCTGCTGTTCCATATACCGATTTAACAACTCCACGTTTTGGTCCGGTAGGAGAATCGGATACCTTGACTTTTGATTACCGATTCGTGAATTACTTTGCCGGAACAGTGCCGACGCTTCTTGGCAATGGAGACGTACTGCGCGTAGAGGTGTCGAACAATTGCGGAGAAACCTTCTCACCGGTTTTTGCCATCACCCAAGATAATCATGATCCGACAACGGATATGACCAATGTCGCCGTGGTGCTGGATCAATTTGAAGGACAAGCGCTGAATATCCGCTTTGTCGGAGAATGGGGGACCGGTGATTACTGGTTAGATTTGGATAATATTAATATTAATGGTTGTCCGGTCAGTTTCGGAATAAACGGACAAGTAACTGATGAATCTGTACTTGGGGCGGCTGACGGCGGCATATCTATTTCCACTGTTTTTGGTGCGCCACCCCTGGAATATTTCTGGGCGGATACCCTCCCGAATGCCAGTACCCTTGTAGATCTTCCTTCCGGAGAATATACGGTGATTGTTACCGACTCCTTCGGGTGCCAGGATATGGCTACTTTCGTAGTGGATTTCCTTACTGCTGAAGCCCAGGTATTGGGAGCTACCACCATGGAATTAAGACCTAATCCGGCTCGTCAATATACCGATCTGATCCTCGAATTTGATCGGCCTGTCGATGTGGAAGTTCAACTGATGACGATGATGGGAAGCGTTGTGGAGCAGTATGAACGAAAGCAAATAACACGTGATGTGCATGCATTTGATTTGAGTCAACTTCCCCCCGGTTTATATGCCGTACGTATATTAGTGGGCGATCAGATGAAGGTGGAGAAACTGATAAAAATTGAATAATAAAAAATTGTAGGCAAAGTAAAAAGGGATGTAGCATGCGCTACATCCCTTTTTACTTTTAGCTAAAAACGAAAAAAATCGTAACTTTGCAGCCCGATTTATGTTATTGCCTTATAGAAATTATCTAATTTAAAACCAAAAAGATATGTCAAATACTGAAACAGTAGCAAAGTACAAAGTGAAAGATATCTCCTTGGCCGAGTGGGGACGACGTGAGATTGAGTTAGCCGAAGCCGAGATGCCGGGATTAATGGCTCTACGCGAGCAATATGGCGAGTCCAAGCCACTAAAAGGAGCAAGAATTGCAGGTTGTCTACATATGACCATTCAAACAGCTGTATTGATTGAAACGCTGGTAGAACTGGGAGCAGATGTTACCTGGTCTTCTTGTAATATTTTCTCTACGCAAGATCATGCTGCTGCTGCTATCGCCGCTGCGGGCATTCCGGTTTATGCCTGGAAAGGAATGAACGAAGAAGAGTTCTGGTGGGCGATCGAGCAAACCCTTTTTGCTTTTGAAGATGGCCAGCCATTGAATATGATCCTCGATGATGGTGGTGACCTTACCAATACTGTTTTAGATAAGCACCCTGAATTGGTGGATGGTATCAAGGGGTTGAGTGAAGAGACAACTACTGGTGTACACCGCCTGTATGAGCGCATGAAGAATGGTACGCTTCCAATGCCTGCTATCAATGTGAATGACTCGGTTACCAAGTCTAAGTTCGATAACAAATATGGTTGTAAAGAATCTGCAGTAGATGCTATCCGTAGAGCTACGGACATTATGCTTGCCGGAAAAGTTGCTGTAGTTGCAGGATATGGTGATGTAGGAAAAGGAACAGCTGCTTCTCTAAGAGGTGCCGGTTGCCGGGTGATTGTTACGGAGATCGACCCGATCTGTGCTTTACAAGCAGCGATGGATGGTTATGCAGTGAAGAAAATGACAACTTCTATTCCTGAAGCAGATATCGTGGTGACGGCTACCGGTAATAAAGACATCATCAGCGAAAAGCATTTCAAGATGATGAAAGACAAGACCATCGTTTGTAATATCGGCCACTTCGATAACGAGATCGATGTCGCCTGGTTGAATAACACACCGGGGGTAGAAAAAGTAGAGATTAAGCCTCAGGTAGATAAGTATACTATTGACGGCAAAGACATCTTGCTATTGGCAGAGGGGCGGTTGGTAAATCTGGGCTGCGCTACCGGTCACCCGTCTTTCGTGATGTCGAACTCCTTTACTAACCAAACGCTGGCTCAGCTTGAGCTTTGGAATAATTCGGATAAATACGAAAATAAAGTATACATGCTTCCTAAACACCTCGATGAACAGGTTGCCCGACTACACCTTGCTAAGATCGGGGTAGAATTGGAAGAACTATCACAAGACCAAGCGGATTATATTGGTGTGAAGAAGGAAGGACCGTATAAGCCGGAATACTATAGATACTAGGTATCCAGGTATCGAGGTGTCAGGGTATCCAGGTATCGAGGTATCAGGGTATCGAGGTATCAGGGTATCCAGGTATCGAGGTATCAGGGTATCCAGGTATCGAGGTATCGAGGTATCAGGGTATCCAGGTGTCAGGGTATCCAGGTATCGAGGTGTCAGGGTTAAAATGCTAAATTGTAAATTAACCAAGTTACCCTGAAACCCTGAAACCTTGAAACCCTGAAACCTTGAAACCCTGAAACCTTGAAACCCTGAAACCCTGAAACCTTGAAACCCTGAAACCTTGAAACCCTGAAACCCTGAAACC
>CAZHOV010000073.1:0-26609 GCA_964534315.1 uncultured Saprospiraceae bacterium
TTAATAATATTTTGCAATTTTACAAATCTTTCGCTTGCGAAAGATCAGTTAATAAGTAAGAGGGTATTTGTAATTAAAAATTTTACTTATGGTGACTGAAAATTTAAACCGCATCAGTGGGGCAGTAATTAATGCTTCTTATCAGGTACATACTTATTTGGGACCTGGGTTACTAGAAAAAGTTTATGAACTTTGTTTATGCAAAGAGCTTCAGGAAAGTGGTTGGTATGTGGAAAGACAAAAAAGTGTTGATATTGATTATAAGGGAGAGCTTTTCAAGGATGCTTTAAGAATTGACGTATTAGTTTCAAATGAAGTAATTTGCGAGATCAAATCAGTAGATCAATTACATCCAATCCATGAGGCTCAATTATTAACCTACATGAAACTAACTAACAAAAAACTTGGACTACTAATTAATTTCAACGTTCCCAAAATAAAGCAAGGCATTAGGAGATTTATTCTCTAAAAAATTATCCTCTGTGCTCTCTGTGTCTCTGTGGTGAAAAAATAAAAAATTAATTGTCTAAATCAATCGCCAACCTAGTCCTCAACCCTTACATCAACGACAATCGGGTATATAAAACCTCCCAGTCGTTGAAGCAGGCGGGCTATGATGTACAGATTGTAGCCCTGCTGCGCGGAGATGTGCCAGAGCGGGAAGATTCTGACGGGGTACCAGTACACCGGATAAAACTTAGCACCATGAACCTGCCCGGTGGTGCCTTTTTTGGCGTCATCAAATTTATAGAGATGGTGATCCGCATGGTGGCGGGGTATCGCAAAAAGGATATCTGGCACTGCAACGACTTTGAGATCTTTGTCATAGGCATCATGGCCAAGATGACCCGACCAAAACTCAAACTGGTCTACGACAGCCATGAATACCAGGCCGAGCGCATTGGCAAACGAGGCTTTGAAAAATGGTTTGTGGGCGCTTTTGAGAAGTTGTTTATTCATAGAGTCTCCGCCTTTATCACGGTGAGTTATGGTATTGCAGAGGAATATAAACGGCGATTCGGCGTAAAAGACCCTAAAGTAGTGCTCAATGCACCTCACTATACCGAGGTGAAAAAATCGAAAATCCTACGCGAGAAGTTGAATATCCCTGACGGAGCAACCTTGTTTTTATATCAAGGAGGGCTGGTCGTTGGTCGGGGGATAGAGCTCCTCTTAGAAGTATTCAAACACATCAACGACCCCAATATTCACCTGGCTCTAATGGGGCGAGGTAATTACGAACCAAGAATAAAAGCTGCAGCTAAGCGCTGCTCTTCTATTCATTTCCACCCGGCTGTACCCTATCACGATTTGGTGGAATACACCAGCAGTGCCGATGTGGGTATTTTATCGATCCAGAATCTATGCCTCAGCTACTGGTACTGCATGCCTAATAAATTATTTGAATACATCCAGGCCCGTATCCCCATTCTAAGCAACAACCTGCACGATAGTAAAATGGTGATCGAAGAATATAACTTGGGAGTGGTCATCCCGGAATATACTTTAGAAGCCCTGGAAGCCGGAATTAGAGAGCTAGCTGGGCAGGACTTATCGGTTTATCAACCGGGACTAGAAAAAGCGAAGGAGGAGTTTCATTGGGAGAAGGAGGAGAGGAAGCTACTAGGGGTGTATGAGAGTGTCTAGGTATCAGGGTGTCAGGGTATCAGGGTGTCAGGGTATCCAGGTATCAAGGTGTCCAGGTGTCAGGGTATCAGGGTATCCAGGTGTCAAGGTGTCAGGGTATCAGGGTATCAGGGTTTCTAGGGGGTACAAAGGTATAGCGGTATAAGGGGACAGAGGGGTTCAAGGGGGGTACAGGGGTACAGAGAGTATAAGGGGGGGAATTAATTTCATCCTTTTTGAGTGTTTTTTTAGAATTGAAAACCAAACAGTAAACTTTTTCGAGATCGTTTTCGGAAAAGTTTGGGCTATTTCGAAATGTATTTCGAAAAATACTTATATTGGGTGATGGACTTTATTAAAAGGAAGTTAGAAGATTCGCTTAACGAGCATTTAGAAAAAAAGGAAATTACGCTGATTCTGGGGCCTCGTCAGGCAGGAAAAACAACGATGATGCGAAGGATGAAAAGTCAGCTTGAGGAAGATGGAAAGTCGACGTTGTTTCTCAATTTAGATATTGACCGGGACTGGCAATATGTCAAAACTCAATCGAGCTTGGTTCGTTACATATCTGCCGCTTTTGGTGATGGATCAGGTTATGTATTTATTGATGAAATACAGCGAAAGCAGGATGCCGGTAGGTTTTTGAAGGGGATATATGATATGGATTTACCGTACAAGTTTATTGTTAGCGGATCGGGGAGTCTGGAGTTAAAGGAAAATGTGGTAGAATCTCTTGCCGGAAGAAAGCGGATATTTGAACTTAACCCAATTAGTTATATTGAGTTTTTACAATATAAAACGGATTATCAATACGAAGACCGCATAATTGACTGGCTGGAACTAACTGCTCAGGATCGGCAATTTTTATTGGAAGAATACCTGATCTATGGAGGATATCCGGATGTGGTTAAAGCAAAAACCAGGGAAGAGAAAATACTTCGGTTAGAGGAGATTTATCGTTCTTATATTGAAAGAGACATAAACAGCATTATCAATATAGATAAACCCAGGGAATTTGGCTTATTATTCCAGTATTTGGCCCACGTAAGCGGTTACCCTTTGAATTATTCGGGAATAGGCCGCAAGGTGGGCCTATCCGATCATACGGTTAAGCAGTATTTTTGGTACCTTGAAAAAACCTATATGATTGAATTGGTGCGGCCATTCTTTCAAAATCCTCAAAAAGAGATTGTTCGGGCTCCTAGTCCTTATTTTATCGATCTCGGAATTAGAAGTTTTATGCTTCAGCAGTGGATGGTGGATAGGAGTTCGACGACTGTAAGCATGAGCTTCCGGCACCTTATTGGTCAATTATTAAAAGATAAACGATTACTGGCTACCAAACTGAATTTTTGGCGGACGAAGAATAAGGCAGAAGTTGATTTTATTACCGGTTCTATAATGGACCCTGTCCCTTACGAAGTGAAGTTTAGCGCCCTGAAGAAACCATCCATTCCAACCGGGCTTAAACAATTTATTAGAAGTTACCACCCCAAAGCGAGTTATGTTGTGAATCTGGAATTAGAAACACAGGCATCCTATGAGGATAGCGAGGTGTTTTTTGTACCTTATTACAAGCTAATCTCACCCTGGTAAGGGATCCGGGTGTCAGGGTATCCAGGTCTCAGGGTATCAGGGTTTCAGGGTCTCAGGGTATCAGGGTATCAGGGTTTCGGGGTTTCTAGGGGGGGTAAAGGGGGTTCAGCGGTACAGAGGTACAGAGGGGGTTAAGGGGTTCAGGGGTACAGAGGTTCAAAGGGGTTTAAGGGGGTCAATTAAGATCTTTCGTTATATCGTTATTCAGACAGGATGGAACTCGGATCGGGCGAATTACACAGATAATCGCGGATTTTGTCATGTTCTCCGATCTTCTAGTCCTCTGGTCCTCTGGTTCTCTGGTTGTTTGGTCCTCGATTAATTTGTAAATTGCTAAGTGGAACGGCTTGATCAGGTAGGATGTTAATTTAGAAAACAATTAGTCATGATTACGGATATCAATCAATTGGATTTAAACAAGCGGTATACTTATGCTGACTATTTGACTTGGCAGTTTAAGGAGCGTGTGGAGTTGATAAAGGGGAAGATCTTTAAGATGCCGCCAGCACCGAGTAAGGAGCATCAGAGAATATCTATGAATATTTCCGGGATCTTTTGGTCGGCTTTAAAAGGTAAAAAATGTTCCGTATTTGCAGCACCATTTGATGTACGGTTACCAGTAAATCAATCAGGAAATGAAATAGCCACTGTTGTCCAACCTGACATCAGTATCATTTGTGACCCTTCCAAATTAGATGACAAGGGTTGCCTGGGTGCTCCTGATTTGATTGTTGAAATATTATCACCAGGTAATTCAAAAAGAGAAGTAAAAGATAAATTTGATCTATACGAGCAGAATGGTGTAAAATACTATTGGGTAGTATTCCCTGCCGAACGAGTGGTACAAATATATCATCTTGCCGAAGGCCAATATAAAGCTAAGGCCCCACTGGCAGATGGCGATGAAATAAGGATAGAGTGGATTGACGGGCTTCAAATCAAAGTAGAAGAGATTTTTGACTAGTGCCTCGGATTTTTGATCAATTCGTAGATTATTAAGCGGAACGACTCCATTATCCAAGATGTTTAATTAGAAAACAAGCAGTTATGATTACGGATATCAATCAATTGGATTTAAACAAGCGGTATACTTATGCCGACTATTTGACCTGGCAGTTAAAGGAGCGGGTGGAGTTGATAAAGGGGAAGATCTTTAAGATGTCACCGGCACCTAATGTGCGTCATCAAAGGGTTTCGATGAATATGATCAGGGAGTTACTCAAATTACCAATTTTAGAAAATTGTCAACTTTTTTCGGCCCCATTTGATGTACGCCTTCCCGTTGCGCTCGAAGATGGAAAAACCGATACCGTTGTTCAGCCTGATTTATGTATTATTTGTGATGAATCAAAGTTGGATGAACAAGGGTGTAATGGTGCGCCAGACCTGGTTATCGAGATTTTATCCAAGGGGAATTCCCAAAAAGAAATGAAAAATAAGTTTGAATTATATGAATCTTCACTCATTCCGGAATATTGGATGGTTGATCCTGAGCATGAAAGTATTGTGATTTATAGTCTGGATGAGAAAAATAAATACATCGGTAGTAAACCTTTTGTTGGGGATGAAATAGCTTCTTCTTCGGTTTATTTAGATTTAAAGATAGCCGTTAAGGATATTTTTGTGTAATGCTTATATTGTTCGATAAAGAAATCTGAAAATTGGTCCTCAATGATAAATAAGAAGCAACAAGAAACAATAAAATCCATTCTGGCTCCCTTTGAACCTGAATATATAGGGATTTTTGGTTCTTATGCACGAGGTGATGAAAGAGAAGATAGTGATTTGGATATTTTAGTTCAATTTGGAAAACGGTTGACGTTGTTTGATCTAGTAGGTCTGGAGCAAGATTTGACTGAGGCTTTAGACATAAAGGTGGATTTGGTGACGGCTAAATCCTTGAGTCCATTGATTAGACCATTTGTTGAAGAGGATCTTCAAAAGATAGCTTGATGGGGAAGAAATTTTGAAATTATCGGCGAAGCAACAAAACAAGTCACAAATGAATTTCGAGTTCAATATTCTGAGATAGAGTGGAAAAAAATGGCTGGGATGAGGGATAAATTGATTCATGATTACATAGAGGTGGATTACGAGATTGTATGGGCTACCATTCAGGATATTTTACCTTCCTTAAAAACTACTATCCAAGAGATTATTGAAGAAAATTAATTGTTGTAGTGAGGACTTTGACTAAATGGTGAGGGAACTGTTCGTCCTCACTAGTCTGCATGAGCTAAGGAAGTAAATAAAGGTTCTAAGGTTTCTGGGGGTGATAATTTTATTGTTTTGAATTCTTTTCTAGAAAGAAATATTTTCTAAATTTTTCAAATTAAAATGATGTTAGATTTAAACGAGAAATCTATCCTGGTAACAGGAGGGACAGGTTCTTTTGGGAAGAAGTTTGTCCAAATGGTACTGACTAGATTTCCCGGAGTAAAAAGGCTTGTTGTGTATTCAAGAGACGAACTCAAGCAGTTTGAAATGCAGCAACAGTTTTCACCAAGGGAATATCCAGCTATGCGGTACTTTATTGGAGATGTGAGAGACGCTGAACGGTTTAAAAGAGCTTGTGAAGGAGTGGAGATTATAATTCATGCAGCAGCCCTTAAACAAGTGCCCGCCGCGGAATACAACCCAATGGAATGTATTAAAACCAATATATTGGGGGCTGAAAATATTATCGATGCGGCATTGGACTGTGGTGTAAAAAAAGTGGTAGCACTGTCTACCGATAAGGCAGCCGCACCTATTAATCTTTATGGAGCGACTAAATTGTGTTCGGACAAATTGTTTGTAGCTGCAAACAATATGAAGGGACACAGAGATATATCCTTCTCTGTCGTTCGGTATGGAAATGTGATAGGTTCTAGAGGTTCTGTAATGCCTTTCTTTATAAAAAAGCGACAGGATGGGTTTTTGCCAATTACACACCCGGATATGACACGTTTTAATATTTCATTAGAAGAGGGAGTCAACCTGGTTTTCTTTGCCATAGAGCAAGCAATTGGGGGGGAAATTTTTGTGCCTAAAATTCCTTCTTATCGGATAACCGATGTTGCAACTGCCATTGGTCCAAATTGTGAACAACGAATTGTCGGTATTCGCCCGGGAGAAAAGGTACACGAAGAGATGATTACAGTATCTGATTCCTTGAACACTATTGAATTAGAAAATTATTATGTAATAATTCCGTCCAGCAGTGTCCATTTTTCAAAGGAAGACTTTCTTCAGCATTATAAAGCTCATCCCGTTGAGAGTGGATTTAGTTATAATTCTGGGACCAATTCGGAATGGCTGGAAGTTGAGGAAATTAGAGCGCAAATAAAATTACATATAGATCCAGAATTTACAGCATAACACTATGAACTCAATACCATATGGAAGGCAAAATATCACTGAAGATGATATTTCCTCCGTCATTGAAGCATTAAAGGCTGATTTTATCACTCAAGGGCCAAGAGTAAAAGAATTTGAAGAAAGGTTTGCTGAATATGTTGGTTCAAAGTATGCAGTGGCAGTCTCTAATGGAACAGCGGCATTGCACTTATGTACTTTAGCCTTGAATGTAAATGAAAAAAGCAAAGTAATCACCTCTCCAATTACCTTTGCAGCCTCTGCCAATTGCGTTCGATATTGTGGAGGGGAAGTAGTCTTTGCCGATATTGATCCTAGTACGGTCTTATTGGATATTAATAAAGTTAGAGAATTGCTCCGAAACAGTCCTAAGGGGACTTATCAAGGAATTATTCCTGTAGATTTTGCGGGTTACCCTGTGGATATGGAGTCGTATAAGGCCCTAGCTGATGAATATGACCTCTGGATTATAGAGGATTCTTGTCATGCCCCTGGGGGCTATTTTAAAGACAGCTCAGACGTAAAACAGTATTGCGGGAATGGGGCTTATGCGGATTTAGCGATTTTCTCTTTTCATCCGGTAAAACATATTGCTTGTGGTGAAGGAGGTATGATTACCACCAATGATGAGGAGTTGTACCAACGACTTCAAATATTAAGAACCCATGGTATCACAAAGGATCCTGAATTATTAAAAGAAGATCATGGTGGCTGGTATTATGAAATGGTTGAACTAGGCTATAATTATCGGTTGACGGATATCCAATGTGCCTTAGGTATTTCTCAATTAGAAAGAGCGGAAGAAGGAGTAGAAAAAAGGAGAGTTATTGCAAAACGTTACCATGAAGCGTTTAAAGGAACAAAAGTTAAGACTATCATACCTCCTAAGGATATCGGTCATGCCTATCATTTGTATGTTATACAGGTTGAGAATAGGGCTGAATTGTATACTCACTTACGTGAAAATAAAATATTTGGACAGATTCATTACATCCCCGTTCATACACTTCCTTATTACAAACAATTTGGGAATGACTGGGGAGATTATCCGAATGCAGAAGCTTACTATCGACAGTGTTTAAGCCTGCCTATGTACCCGACTTTGACAGCGGAAGAGCAGGATTTTGTAATTGAAAAGGTTTTGGAGAACGTTAATTAATTATGAAAACGATAGCGATAATTCCGGCTAGGGGGGGGAGTAAAAGAATTCCTAGGAAAAACATTAAAGATTTTTTAGGGAAACCAATTATTACCTACAGTATAGAAGCCGCCTTGGAATCAAAATTATTTGATGAAGTTATGGTTTCAACCGATGATGAGGAAATTGCTGAAATCGCAAAAAGTTATGGAGCAATAATACCATTTATGCGTGGGAAAAGAAATTCAAATGATTTTGCTACCACTGTTGATGTTATTGTTGAAGTTTTACAAGAATATAGAAAACAGGGGAAAACCTTTGAATACGGTTGTTGTATCTATCCAACCGCTCCTTTTGTAAACAAATTATTACTTGAAAATGCTTTAAACAAGTTTGTTTCCGAAAATTTAGACTCTGTTTTTCCTGTCCTTCCATTTAGTTTCCCCATCCAAAGAGCAGTCAGGTTGGTCAAAGAAAATAAGATAGAAATGTTTCACTCTGAACATTTGTTATCCCGATCACAGGATTTAGAAAAGGCATATCATGATGCAGGTCAGTTTTACTGGTTTAAAACTGAAATTATTTTTAAAAAGGAAAAACTTTGGACCGATAATTCAGGAGGAATAATAATTTCTGAATTGGAGGCTCATGATATTGATAACATGGAAGATTGGAAAATTGCAGAATTCAAGTACAAAGTTCTTAATAATGTGTTTTAAATCTAAAATCTTTTTCCGAGCTGATGGAAACAGTCAAATTGGTTTGGGCCATGTAATAAGGTCTTTGGCTTTAGCCGAGATGTTAAAGGATGAGTTTGAGTGTGTTTTTTTGATTCAAAACCCTTTGCCTCGAATAAAACAACAAATTGTTGAAGTGTGCAACGATATTCTTGAATTGCCTGAAACCTCGGATTATATAGAAGAAGCCACGCGAATAAAAGAGATGTTTTTGACTGGGGATGAAATTGTAGTGCTTGATGGGTATGTTTTTGACACTGAATATCAAATAGCAATTAAAGAGAGAGGCAGTAAACTAGTTTGTATAGATGATATTCATGCTTACCATTTTGTTGCAGATGGTGTCATAAATCATAGTGGGGGTGCTAGAAGAGAGGATTATTCCGCTGAACCCTATACTAAATTTTTTATAGGTTTAAGGTATGCTTTATTACGTAAACCCTTTAGAGATGCAGCTAGAAACAGAGATTGTAATCAACAAGCAAGTGAAAATATTTTTGTTTGTTTAGGGGGGGCAGATCCCGGAAATGAAGTAGTTAGCGTTTTAAAAAAATGCGAAGAAATAGGATGTGAAAAAAAAATATTTTTAGTTCTTGGAGCAGCCTATAAACATAATTTTGAATTAAAAAAAATCCTAATGAAATCGTCCCTTAATATCGAGGTCTTACAAGGTCTTACTGCTCCAGAAATGGCTTCCTATATGAAAATTTGTAATGAGGCAATAACGTCTCCAAGTTCCGTTTCCTTAGAATATTTGAGTGTAGGAGGCATATTATATCTCAAGTTGACAGCCCAAAATCAAGAAAGTATTTACAGGTACTATCTTGAAAATCATTTTGCTTTTGATTTTAGGTTATTCGGTTCAAAAGATGAAAGAATACACTATTCTGAGGATATTAATGTTTTACTTGATGGGAGACAACAAGAACGTATTGTCAAAATTTTTAAACAGTTAAGCAAAGATGGAAAAATTAATATCTAGTGATCGAATTTATTTAAAAAAATTAAATGCAGAAGACATTTCTGAGGATGTTATGATTTGGTTTAAAGATACTGATTTAATGCAGTATTACACGAATTCAAGATCGGAAATAACAAAGGAAAAGCTATTAAATAGTTTAAAGGAAGGGGAAAAGAATAAAAATAATTACACATTCGGAATCTTTTTCACTGAAAGTGATGATTTAATTGGGACAATCAAGTTGGGACCTATTAATCGATATCATAGGACCTCTGATCTGGTAGTTTTGATTGGCAATAAGAGTTATCATCGTAAAGGTCTTGCAGTAGAAGCAATAAAGTTAGGCAACAAACTTGCTTTTGAAGTCTATGATTTAAGGAAACTTTACGGTGGAATGTATGAATCTAATATTGGTTCAATAAAGGCATATACAAAAGCAGGCTGGGTAATTGAAGGCCGTTTAAAAGGGCAGTTTCTTGTAAATGAGAAGCCAGAAGATAGGATTCTTGTAGCTTGTTTTAATCCAAAATATTTCGAAAGTGAATAGAACGTTAAGACTAGGAAATTATACTATTGGAGAAAAGTATAAGCCGCTTATTATAGCGGAAATGTCCGGCAATCACAACCAGTCAATCGAGCGTGCAAAAGCATTAGTAAAAGCGGCGGCTGGTTCAGGAGCACATGCTTTAAAGCTACAAACATACACTCCTGACACTATTACAATTAACCATACCGGAGGGTTATTTGATATAACAGACTCTAATTCTCTTTGGTATGGAAAAAATCTATATGAGTTATACCAAGAAGCATACACACCTTGGGAGTGGCATAAAGAAATATTTGATTATGCTAAATCTCTAGGGATGCTAGCATTTTCTTCTCCATTTGATGAAACGGCAGTTGATTTTCTGGAGGAATTAAATGTACCTGCCTATAAAATTGCATCTTTCGAAAGTGCGCATCACCCCTTACTCAAAAAAGTAGCACAAACGGGGAAGCCTGTAATTATTTCTTCCGGAACCTCAAAATTGAATGAATTATATGAGTCTATTCAAGTCTTGAAGGAGAATGGCTGTAAAGATATTGTAGTTTTGAAGTGTACAAGTACTTACCCCGCAACTCCAGAGAATACTAATTTAAATACTATCCCGGTTTTTCAACAGATTTTTCCAGATTGTATCATAGGCCTATCTGATCATACGATGGGAATAGGAGCAGCAGTTGCCTCGGTAGCGCTAGGTGCAAGGGTTATTGAAAAACACTTTACTTTAAGGCGTGCAGATGGAGGTGTGGATAGTGCATTTTCACTAGAACCTGAAGAATTAAAAGCTTTGGTTATTGAAAGTGAAAGAGCTTTTTTGGCTCTAGGAAAGGTGCAACTGGATACTCAAAAAGCTGAAGAGAGGAGTCGACAGTTTAAGCGTTCGATTTATGTGGTAAAAGACATAAAAGCTGGGGAGCCTTTCACAAAAGAAAATATCCGGGTCATTAGGCCTGGGGATGGGATGGAGCCGAAGTATTTTGAGCAGGTACTTAGCCACCGAGCTGTGAAAGATTTAAAAAAAGGCACTCCTTTGAAACTCTAAGACCTAAATTAATCGAACCTAATGGAATATAATAAGCCAGTAATTTTACTTTGTTGGAATTATGATAGAGTTGATTGGTTACGACCGTTTATTGAATTAAAAAATAGATTTAATTTTATATTTTTATCTAAATACCAAAAACAAGAAGAACTTCGAAAGTTAGAGAGTTTTAAAACTGTGTATTGGATAAACTTCTCATCTCCCTCTGAGGTTTTACGGAAAATTCAACCCGATAAAGTTGTATTCATGAGTTTGTCAGACTCCTTTTCGATTATGCTGAATGCAGCATGTAAACGCAAGGGTATAAAAACCTATATTTTACAACATGGATTATTTTATGATAATAAAACATATCATAATAAAATTGAAAAAATAATTAATTCTTTTGGACTGAAAAATTTACCTACATATCAATATCATAAGCAAAAATCAATACAAAGGAAAATAAAAACTATAAAATATATTTCTTCTGAATTGATCTTTCACTTATTTGAAGCACCTTTATTTATAAGATACTTACAACATAAAAAGAAAAAAGGGGAAATAATTGCATTAGCAGAGGCTAAACACTTATCTTTAAAAAGACCAAATCAAGTTATTTGTTTTACAAAACAAAATGCTGTAATTTTTAAAGAAAGAGACCTAATACCTGATGAATTACTGATTCCTATCGGAAATCCTTTTATTGAGCATTTATTCACTAATGAAAGCCATGAAAAGGAAAAGTTTATTACAAAGTATGGTCAATATGCACTTTTAATAGATACGCCATTATGGAGCGATAATTCTCAAGAAAATAAGAGTTTTGGGTTTTCTAAAGAAGAAGTATTGCCTTTTTATAATCGATTAAAAGAATATTGTACAAAACATGATTTATCTCTTGTCATCAAGAGGCACCCCTATTCATATGGATCTTCTCGTTTGTTGAATGGAGAGAACACTTATTATATTGACCATTGCGACAATCTAAATTGTTTATTGCAAAATGCTGAAAAAGTCTTTAGTTTTAGTTCTTCCCTTGCTTTACCTGCACTTTGCTTGAGGCCTACAGTTTTAATTAGATTCCAAGAAGATAGTTTTACCAATGAGATGATAGAAGATAACGTTGTACAAGTATTAGATATGCAAAGTTTAGATCTTGAAGATATTCATTTCAGTGAGGTTGATGTCATAAAAGAAAAAATATTAGAAAGGTTTTTGTTTAAAATTGATGGGAGTGCAACTTTCAGACTAGGAGAAATTTTGGAATAGCTTTAACAGCGATACCTATTTGGAAAATCTTAACTCTCTTTTTAGGAACTCTTTAATTTATGTAGTCTTAGGTTTCCTACCCCCAGCGGTAAATTTTTTTCTAATTCCTATTTATACAAGTGAACTTAGCCCAGAGGAATATGGAATTATTACACTTGCAACCCTTTTTCAATCAGTACTGGTAAATTTAATTGGGTTAGGCATAGCAGGAGCATTTTCGAGATACTTTTTTGATTATTACAAGGATAAGAAAAAGTTATACAATCTTTATTCAACAGCAATAATATCAATTCTTTTTTTTGGTATTATTGTTACAGGAGCACTGTTATTTGTGGGGCAAGATATTTTTGAACTTCTCTTTAAGAATGATAAATTCACATTTAAGAACTATGGAATTTGGGTTTGCTTCACTGCAATCGGTGGTTTAATCCAGAGTCTTATTCTCGCTCTTCATCGAAATCTTGAGAATGTAAGATTGTATGCCTTTTTTTCTGCTTCCTTTTTTATCTTAATTGCAGGTTCAATTTTTGTAGGTATTGTAATTTTTGAAGGGGGGGCAGAAGGAAGCATTGTAGGACGGATGGTTGGTACGACTTCTCCAGTAATCCTCTATCTAGTCTTTTTCTTTTTCAAGAATAGACTTAATTTTGATAGAATTCTTTTATCTAAAATGCTGAAATATGGTTTACCATTAGTGCCATATTTACTGCTAGCATTTGCTTTTAACTCAATAGATAAATTCATTATTGAACGGTTTTATAATCTTGATGAACTTGGGAAGTACGGTTTTGCATTTTTGGTAGCTTCTGTAGTTGGAATTTTTATTAACTCCATTCAATCTGCTGTTAATCCGAGAATTTTCAAGCTGCTAACAGAAAATACTACTGCGAGCAAGCAAGAAAGTCAAAAGACCTTAACCTTTATGATGTTAGTAGTTGTTCTAATTATTATATTCTTAACCTCAATCGTGCAACCTGCAATCTACTATTTGATTAACGAGAGATATCACCCTGTTCTTTATTATCTTCCCATATTATTGATAGCAAAAATTCCACGGCTTTATTTTATTATTTATAGTATTCCTCTTTTCTTTTACCATAAAACCAATTATTTGCCATTGATTAATCTCATATCTTTCACTTTAGGTATAATTTTTCATCTTACTTTAAATCCTTTAATTGGAATATATGGCGCCTGTATTAGTGTTTTCTTGATTCAAGTAACTCAATTTATTTTAGCATTACTTTTAGCTAGGCACTTTAAAATTATTGATAAATCCATTTATTCTTTTCGGCGTATTCATTTATTAAATTTAGTTGTGGTCACTCTAATCCCATTAGGCGTCACTTCTGCTTTAATACTGAGTCAAGAAATTTACATATGGATTTTCTTCCCAATTGCTATTATTGTGGTTTTGGTTTTTATTCTTACATTTCGGCCTTTGTTGAGTTTGAATTATGCAAAATCAATTTTTAAAGGCTGAATGTTAAATTATTCATAAAAATGAAAAGGAGGATGCAGTATATATTTAAGGAAATAAGATATAGGCTGTGTAAGACTTAATTTTTGTAAAAACTGAAAAATATTGACTTCAATTTATTTTCATATAGGAACGCATAAAACCGCTACATCCTCTATCCAACGATTTCTTTTGGAATCGAGCGACTTATTGGAGAAGAATGGGTTTCAGTACTTGAAACCTCCGGTTCAATTGCAGGCAAAAAAATATTTCAATACAACCAATCACAATTTTTTGGTAGAATTAATTAAGCAGGGTAATGGAATTGTTAGAAAATATATTGAAGAAAATTGGGATAAATCACGTAATCTCATAATAAGTGCTGAGAACTTTTATGCGTCTTGCTTGAATATTGCTTTATTAGAAAAAAAAAGTGTAGATGAAGCATTTTTAATTGAAGAAGTATTTATCGAACAGCTACGTCGTGAACTTGAAGGGTATCAATTAACGATTTTAGTCTTCTTGCGTGATCCAATGAAGTTCTACGAATCCTTTTACAGGCAAATTGTAAAAAATGTAAGAGGAAATCGTTTTTCCCTAAAAGAGTTGATTCGAAGAAATCATTATCATCTTGCAAATTATGTTGCAATAATTAATCTTTGGGAAAAATATTTTGAAGCATCAAATATCAAATCTTATCCATTTCCTAATAAGTTGCATAATCCAATTGAAAACTTTTGTTTGATATTAGGAATTTCTTTAGAAGAAATTAATACCGACTTCCAAGAGAATACAAAAAAATTAAATAGGTCTGGAGTCTTTTTTAAAAGAATCATAAATACCATTCCTTTGCCCTGGATAGGATCTTATTGGATCCATAAATTATTCTTGAGTAGCCCTGCTTTTTTACAAAAGAAAGGAAAATCTGATTTTCTTATTTCTGACTCTCAGGCTAAATTCATTCTTAGAAAAATCGATGAGTATAATGTTAACAAATCCTAAGGTTTCGGTTGTCATCCCTTGTTTTAATGATGCAGAATATTTGGAAGAAGCCGTTGACTCAGTTTTAAATCAAGGGGTTGATGATATTGAGGTTTTAGTTGTAAATGACGGATCAACCGATCTTCAGACAATAAAAATTCTTAACAATTTCTCAAAACCAAAAACTAAGATATTTCATAAAGAAAATGGTCATGTTTCTAGTGCCCGAAATTTTGGGATAGCCAAGGCAAAAGCTAATTACATTTTAACTCTAGATGCTGATGATTACTATAAAAAAGGGTTTTTAAGAAATGCTATTTCAATATTAGACAATGAACCTAGCATAGGGGCAGTAATATGCTATGTTAAAGGGTTTGGCAATCGCTCATTTTTATGGAAACCTAAAGGAGGAGATCTAAAAAATTTCATTGTTTATAACCAGGCACTTAGCAGTGCCCTGTTTCGAAAAGAATGCTGGGAAAAAGTAGGTGGATTTGATGAGGAGATGAAACGAGGATATCAGGATTGGGAATTTTGGCTTCGCGTTACAAATGAAGGCTGGAATATTGATGTTATTAAAAAAGCTCTTTACATGTATAGGCAAAGATCAGGTTCTATGATTACGAAATCCAATAAAAAAAGAAAAGAAATTGTTCGTTATATGATGGCAAAACATCCAGACTTGTACTTAGATCAATTTGCTGATGCAATTTCTAAGTGGCAATTGAGGGACTATCGAACGGGAACTACTTACACTGATTTATTGAAACTATTTGTAAAAAAAGTCCTAGGGCGAATATAAAGTTATGTTGAAAGTTGCTCAAATTCTATATTCCGGACTTGGAGGTCATGCTAGTGTCGTATTTTCAATTATTAACGCTGATAAACAAAGGCAACTATGCAATCATCTAATTTTTTACGGTATCGAAGAAACTAAACCAGAGTATATTGAAAAATGTGAACAACTTAAAATTCCTTATACATCAATTATTAAAAAAAGTACTAAGGATAACATCAATCCATATTTAAAATTATTTAATTCATTAAAAACAATAAAGCCTGATATTATTTTATGCCATAGCCCGAACGTGATTATTCCTTCTTATCTTTATAAAAAGATTAACAGCACCAAGCTTATTATTGTTGAACACACTCCAAATCAGGTTAAAAGAAAGAGTGAATGGTTGTGGAGTTTATTATCGATGATAGTTGCAAATAAAGTAGTTTTATTATCGGAACAATATAGGGTTGATTTAAAGAAAAAACTAGGATTTATTTTTCGTTCATCCAAAGTAAAAGTGATTCCAAATGGAATCGATATAGATGTTTTTGCTCCCTCTTTAAAAAGGCAGAATTGGAAAGGAGTATCTATTGGAATGGTAAGTAGATTATCTGTTTCTAAAGACCATAATGCCTTAATCAAAGCTTTTGTAAAATTAAAGGGAAAACCCTACTACGATTCCTTGAACCTTTATATTGCAGGAGATGGAGAAACTAGGGATTCATTGATCAAAATTACAGAAGAGTTAGATTTGAAATCAAAAGTTCATTTTCTTGGGATGTTAGATGAACAACAGATCATTGATCTTTTAAATGATCTGGATATTTATGTGCATTCATCTTTAGGAGAAACTATGAGTACCGCAATTATGCAAGCAATGGCTTGTGGGTTGCCAGTTATTGCCACTGATATTCCGGGGATAAATAATCTGATTGAACATGAAAAAACGGGCCTCTTGTTTACTAAAGGAGATGATAATGAATTACAGAGCTACATTGATTCCTTAGTACTTAATTTAGAATTAAGAAGAAAACTAATGGAGTCTGCCCGGGAATATGCTATTAACTATTTTTCTAATAAAATTATGTTTTCCAAATACTCAAAATTGATAAATGGATGAAACGAAAAATACTAGTAACAGGAGGCGCAGGAAATGTAGGAGGTAGCTTGGCGAAACGTTTGGTAAGTAATAAAGATAACTATGTGGTAGTGGTTGACAATTTACTTACAGGTGAACTTAAAAAGCTCCCTTCAAGAAAAAACGAAAATTTTAAATTTATAAAAGCAGATGTAAATAATTTTTATGACATTTCTCCTATTATGCTATCCAATTCCTTCGACTATATTTTCCATTATGCTGCAGTTGTAGGAGTGAAAAGGACGTTAGCAAATCCCAAATTGGTTTTAGACGATATTGACGGGATAAAAAATATTTTAGGACTTGCTAAAAATACAGGAGTAAAGAGAGTCTTTTTTTCCTCTTCATCAGAAGTCTACGGGGAACCCGTAGAAATACCCCAAAGAGAAGAAACGACCCCACTTAATTCAAGGTTGCCGTATGCTATTGTTAAAAATGTTGGAGAAGCTTTTTTTAAGTCCTATTATCAGGAATACGGCTTGGAGTATACAATCTTTCGATTTTTCAATACCTATGGCCCACAGCAAAGCACCGACTTCGTCATATCGAAGTTTATTCAACAAGCTTTAAATAACAGTGATATTACAGTATATGGCGATGGACTTCAAACCAGAACATTTTGTTATATAGATGATAATCTAGACACGGTGGAGCAGATTTTATATGAAGGACTTCACAAAAACGAAATTATCAATATCGGTAGTGATATCGAATTAACTATCAAAGAGCTTGCAGAAAGAATTGTTCAAATAACTAATTCAAGTTCAAAGATTATTCATTTGCCACCTCTGGAAGAAGGGGATATGCGAAGAAGGATGCCCGATATTTCAAAAATGCGGGATCTGCTCAATAGGGAGCTTACATCTTTGGAAGAAGGAGTGAAAAAAACTGTTGAATACGGAAATTTTATCCCAAATGAAAGTACTACATATTCAGAAACTTGACGGAATTGCTGGTTCGGAAACCTACCTGCTTAAAATTCTACCAATTTTAAAGAAAAACAATATTCAGGTAGAGTTCCTGGGGGTGGTTCGGGAGGCAAATTCCCCTAAGAATAAAGAATTCTTTGAAAGGCTTGAGGAACAAGGTATCTATGTAGCCGAAATCGTTTCTAGAAACGACCTTTCTTTAAAACTATTAAAGGAAATTTCAAACTTTATTAATGAAAGGAGGCCGGAGATTGTGCATGCACATCTTATACATGCTATATTATGGAGTGGAATCGTACGGAAGTTTTTTGGTAATAACTATAAACTTCTATCTACTTGGCATGGATATGATGAAATGTACCAGGCAAAATTTGGATTTGATTCTTCCCACAAGCGGATTGACAAGTATTGGATTACTGCAAAAATAGCCGAAATTTTTACAGACAGAACCACGATGATTTCTCATGGTTTAAGAAACTTGTTGATAGAATTAGGGATTGCCAATGATAAAAAAAGCCAAGTAATTCATTACGGATTTAAATTTAAAGAGCAAAATTTTCAACCAAACACAACTGGTGAATTTAGGAAAACGAACCGTCAACTAATTATCGTAGGGAGATTACTACCTGTAAAAGGACATGTTCGTGTTTTTAATATTATTCCCAAACTGATCGAAAAGTTTCCGGATTTGTCCTTAGTCTTAATTGGCAATGGTAGTCATGAAGAAACGCTACGAACTAAAGTTGAAGAATTAGGTATTCAAAAGCACGTATTTTTTGAGGGCTTTCAAAGGACTGTCCACCAGTATATTTTTAATTCGGATATTGTTATTGTTCCCTCTTCTGCTGAGGGTTTTGGAGTAGTAGTATTAGAAGCATTTCATAATAAAAAACCGGTGTTGGCATTTGATGTGCCTGCCTTAAATGAAATAATTGAAAATACCAAATCAGGAATTTTAATCCCTCCCTTTGAAGAGGGATTATTAGCTGAAGCTATTTCTGATCTTCTCCAAAAGAAAAAACAAAGAGAATTAATGGGAGAAGAGGGAAAAAAGAGGTTAGAAAATGATTTTTCCATAGCTGCAATGACGAATAAAACAATTAAAGAGTATAAGGATTTAGTTGCAGCTAAGTAACTCCCTTTTGCAATCTACCATAAAAATAAATTAGGATACTTGCTCCAAAATAAAATGGCATACATGGGATTTTATATCTTACTAAAGTTCCAAAGTTATAAGTCGTCACACCAATAAAAAATGCCAAGGTAAGAGAAAAAGTAAGCCCAAGGAGAATTATTGGATTACCTATTGATTTTAAAATAGTCATCCAATTTGTTCTAAGAATAATAAAAAGTGTTACTAAAAGGGTAATAAAACCTTCAATAGCAGCAGGGATATTAATAATTTTCCTCACCTCCCAAGGATACGGCCTAAATAGAGTAACAGTAATTCCCTTTGGAATTGCACTTATCATTCCTGCAGGAGTATATTCTACTTTTCCCAATGAATAATCACTTCCTCCTAACTCTTTTGTTAACTCAGAAAGATATTCTGCCGACCTTTCTGCTGTTTTTAAAATTCTTTCTAATGAATATTTTTTATTTAATTGACCAACAAAATTTGTTAAAAGGAAAAAGGTGAAAATAAAGAGACCTGCACTTATTACAATAGTAAAAGTTTTCAGTATTCCATTTTTTATACTTTTAATAATTTCAGAGAAGAAGAAAAGCATAATTGGAGGAACCAAGGCTATTAGGATGAATTCTCTTATAGTGGCAAGTAGATATATGCAGGTTATAACTATAATTATATGTAGCATCTTATTTGGTTTCATTAGGATCGAATTAGCTGAGTAAGTCAGAAAACCAATCAACCCGATAGTGATACTATCTTTACCCACTCCAGATCCCCAAAACCAAACAGATGGGACAAATAGAATGCCAAGGGCAAGAGGGAAGTGCAGGTTTGGAGCCTTTTCGTAGAAAAACAAGAAAAGCTTCCATGTTCCTAGGAAAGCAAAAGTGCTAAATAAAAAGGCTATACCAATATAAGATTCTTGGCTGATGAAGCTAAGAAAAAAACCAATTCTTACAATCTGAAGTTCAGGGCCGTGTCCTTTGGTTAAATAAAAATTATTCCGGTACATATCCAAGGAGGACGAATAATTTTCTGGACTTTTAAAAATCATTTCAATAATACCCGGGGGGTATTCGATAAACACATCCCTAAACATTGTAATAGCATGAAAGTACCGAAAGAAATCACCATAGCCATAATAGTATTGATAAATAAAAGCTAGGCTTAATGCTCCAAAGAGCCTTAATAATAAGGCAGGTAAAAGGTATTTTCCTAAGGGGCTATTTTTATAATATTTTAGTTTTATTCTATAGGCAATAAATAATACTAGAAATCCAATTATAGGTCCTACAATTAAATCAATACCATTTAATAAAGAAAATAATAAGAATACTTTCATTAACTTTAGAAATACCAATTTAAAATAGCCTCGAAATACTTACAATAGGTCTTAGGCCTCATTTTCTTCCTGAGCCAACAAACTTCACCACTACCCCCCTCAATTACTCATTATTCATTACCCATTACTAATTGAATTCCCCTAATCCCCCATGTGCCGCATAATCGGCTTCCTCCAAAATACTCCCCAAAACTACGATAAAAATGCCACAATCGTAGCCATGCGCGACAGCCTCGCCCATGGCGGACCGGACGATGCGGGAGTTTATCTGGGAGACGGGATTGCCCTCGGGCATCGCAGGCTTTCTATTCTAGATCTTTCAGCCAAAGGCCACCAGCCAATGCTGTGGCAGCAGTATGTGATTGTACATAATGGAGAAGTCTATAATTTTAAGGAAATCCGGGCGGTACTTCAAAAAGCGGGGTTTGAATTTAAAACGGAAACCGATACGGAAGTTATCCTAAAGGCTTTCCACCACTGGGGGAGAGAAGCAGTACACCGGTTTCGGGGTATGTTTGCCTTCGCCATTTGGAATACGCAGACTAAAAAGCTATTGCTTTGCCGCGATCGGGTAGGAGTGAAGCCCTTGTACTGGTATGAGAAGGATGGCCTGTTTATGTTTGCTTCAGAGCAGAAGGGTTTTCATCAGCATCCACAGTTTGATACGACCATCGACCAGCAGGCAGTTTCCCTGTTTTTGCAACAAGGCTATATTCATTCGCCCCGGAGTATCTATAAGCAGGTAAAAAAACTGGAGCCGGGAAGCTTCCTGGAAGTAGACCTGAAAAATTGGACCATCCAAAAAGAAACTTATTGGAATGCTAAGGACAAATATGAAAACCAAGACGAGATCTACCTGTCGGAAGGAGATGCACTGGAGCGACTGGAGTCCATTCTGCTGGAAAGCTTCCAGCTTCGATTGGTGTCAGATGTACCGGTGGGGATCTTCTTGAGTGGTGGGATTGATTCATCCCTGGTTACGGCGCTGCTCCAAAAGCACAGCAACCAACAGCTTAAAACCTTTACTATAGGATTTGAAAACCCGGCTTTTAATGAGGCCGGCCACGCTCAAGCAGTAGCCCAACACCTGGACACTGATCATGCCGAACTGATCTGCACTGAAGCTGATTTTAAAGCCATTTTGCCTTCTTTTACCACCCTATACGACGAGCCTTTTGGCGACAGCTCGGGGATCCCTACCTACCTGGTTGCTCAACTAGCTAAGGAGCAGGTCAAAGTAAGCCTTTCGGCAGATGGCGGCGATGAGTTGTTTGGAGGCTATACCAAATACGAAATGGCCGCTAATTTTTTTCCGAAGTTTCAGCGTATTCCGGGAGTGGCCCGCAAGCCGATTGCTTCCCTCAGTCAGCTTATCGATCCCCGTACACTCGATCGCCTGGCACCCCGCCTGCCTTTTCTCAATCGCTACACTAACATTGCCAATAAATTCCACAAAGTCCGCCAGGCCTTGTCTACGGATGATATGATCGAGTTTTTTAATGTGGCTTCCACCTTTATCAGTCCGCACCAACTCCAGCGTTTGCACCAGCATTACCAAGTACGCTATGAAGACAATGGTTTTCCTAAAGAAGACGGCCTCTTATCCTACCTCGGCATGATCGACATCCAAACCTACCTGGAAGGCGACATCATGACCAAAGTAGACCGCGCCACGATGCACGTCGCTTTAGAAGGCCGGGAGCCTCTGCTAGACCACCATATCATAGAATTTGCGCTCTCTTTGCCCGATCACCTGAAGATCAGGGGCAATAAAACGAAATATTTACTGCGTCAGTTGCTCTATAAGTACGTCCCCCGAGACCTCATCGAACGTCCCAAGCAAGGCTTCGCCATCCCCATCGGCCAATGGCTCCGCAGCTTCCTCCAGGAAGACCTCCAAGCCCTGGCCAACGACAAGGATTTCCTCCAAACTTTCGAGCTTAATGAAGCCTACTGCAAAAAACTCATCCACCGGTTTGTCGAAGATAAAAAGTATGTCAATGAGTATGTCGTTTGGTTTTTGCTGGTGCTGTATAAGTGGAAGATTAGGTTTTAGGCAATAGGGATTAGGGGGAATGCCCCCTCATGAATTTGACAAGAAAATTGAATACATTAAATTATTTGACTTAAAAGGAAAATTGATCAAAGGACTGTCTGCGCCACGAGGCTGCCAAAGCAAATTCTTTTTCGAGGAAGGGCACAGACAGTCCTTTGAGTTTTGGATGCCATAAATGTAAACAAGGTTGATTTTCGAGTTTTTTTGCTGTATCTTTAGAATTAAATTTCTAGAAAATAATTTCCATAATGTATTCAGAAACTTTTGGAGAGCGAATAAGGCGACTTCGGCAAGAACAAAACATGTCTTTGCGTGAGCTGGCTTCTGCACTTAACTGCGACCAATCTTCGCTGAGTAAAATTGAAAGGAATGAATTGGTAGCTCCTCAAACATTAATTAAACCAATGTCGGAGAAGCTGGGAGAGAATTATAAAGATCTTTCGATCAAGTATGGAAGTGAAAGAATTTATTACTTATTGAAAGAGTTCGCCTTTGCGCTGGAATCAATTGAAATTGCGAAAAAGAGATTAGAAAAAGAAGGGAAAGGAACGATTCGGGAATTGCAAAGAGTCAACTTACTAAATCAGATAAAAGATTTTCTGGCCCGGCAACCAATTGATAAAGCATGGGTGTTTGGCTCCTTTGCAAGGAATGATGAAAGTTATGATAGTGACATAGATCTGTTAGTCCGATTTAAAAGACCTAACAAACTGGATCTTTTTGACTATGTAGGAATTAAACAAGAATTAGAGCAGTTGTCTGGCAGACAAGTTGATTTAGTTGAAGAAGGCTACCTGCTACCTAATGCCAAAGAAATAATTGAAAAAGAAAAAGTACTGATCTATGAAAGGAAGGCCGGATGATTTGGAACGATTGAGGCATATGATAGAAGCAATTGATAGAATAGATGAATTCACTGAAGAAATGGACCTGGCGGCCTTTCAGGAAAATGAAATGGCTCAATTCGCAGTAATAAAGAATTTTGAAATTATTGGAGAAGCTGCATACCACATATCTAAAGAACTTAGGGAAAAATATGCAGAAATTGAATGGAGAAAAATTGAAGGAATGACACATGTACTAGTGCATGATTATTACCGCGTAAACAATGCCCTGTTTTGGAATACAAAAGAAGAAAAACTGGTGGATCTACGGATTCAAGTAGAGGAAATATTAGAAAAAGAAGGCAGTTAAACGAATGGCATCCAACAATATGCATTCGCACAGCCTTCCCATACGGTCAGGCCGTCGTACGCATCAAGCGTTATGCCCTATTTATAAAAAACGACTTTACTATAAATCAATGGAAATTACACTTCCTGTTTCAAGTTTAATAATTATTGCTATTGGCAGTGTGGGTATAGCAGTATCAATTTTTATGGGGGTGTTATTGCTATCTCAAAAAGATAAGAAGCACATATCCATAAGCCTATTGGCTTGCTTGCTTATTCTTTCAGGGCTGACTCTTTTGAATGATGTCTTAGTTACATCAGGAATCAGCAATCGAATCAAGCAACTTTACTTTATTCCAATCTGCTACTCATTAAGTGTAGCCCCTCTTATTTACCTTTTCATCAAGTCAAAATTCAGCTATCGCTTAAATAAAACTAATTTACTTCATTTGGTCATTCCGACTGTACAGGCTATCGTTTATTTTTCTATTGGATTCCGTTCCGTTGCATTCAAATCGATGCTCTACAACGAAAATGCCTTTCGGATGTATCTTCAAATAGAGTCCTTTCTTTTCCCAATTTCTTTGATTGGATATACCGCTCTTGCTTTGTCTTTTTTAAAAACAAAAGATCATGGGGCATTCTTTTGGGCAGATGACATTAAAAAATGGCTCACGAAATTTTCATCAGGAATGTTATTTATTGCTGTGATGGAGTTTTGTTTTTCTGTGATGGAATACAACACGTTTCTTACCTTTTTGCCGAGTTTCCCACTTTATTTAGTTCATACATTTACGCTTTCAGCTTTTGTGTTTTGGATATCAATAAATGGGTTCAAACAGTATTATCCCTTACAGATTTTTACTTCAAAACCCGACCATGGTGATGCAAATATTGGCGAAAAAGAATTGTCTGCACTGCTGGAAAAACTGAAATTGCTCATGACTAAAGACAAGGTTTTTCTGAATCCTGACTTGAACCTCAAACTGCTGTCTAATTACCTTGGGATTTCCGAAAAGCACTGCTCTTACCTGCTGAACAAAGGAGTTAATATGAACTTCAACCAATACGTAAACAACTTCCGAATTGAAGCTTTCAAAGGAAGAATCCAAGAAGGACAAAACAAGACTTACACTTTGACAAGTATTGCGTATGAATGTGGCTTTAATTCCAAATCCACTTTTAACAGAGTGTTTAAATTGAGCTGCGGACTTACCCCTTCTGAATTCGTCAAAAATTTTCAAAGGATTAAAGAAAATCGCTAAAATATCTCTCAAAATATGTCCCAAATCCAGATTTGAAGCATTTAGGTGACTTAACGTCCTCATATTTGCTACTCACAAATTAAACTGTAGTAATTATGAACAACAAAGTCAAAGCCTTACTTTTGGGTGGCAATCAAAAAAATTCTTTGGGTCAAAACATTGGGTTCTTACTTCTTCGTTTCTTTGTAGGTCTTGCTCTTTGTACCGTCTTTGAAAAATTCTTACCCAAAAACGGTATTTGGGGTCCCCAAGAATGGTTCATTCAAGATACTGCCAATATGGGTTTTCCATTTCCAACCTTCTTTGCCTGGGTTGCGGTATTGTCTGAATTCTTTGGTGGTATTCTATTGATGATTGGTTTGTTTACCCGACCTGCAGCTTTCCTGAATGTTTTGGTGACTTTTACCGCTACCTTCATTTATCATAAAGGAGATATTGGTAACGCAGGATTAACCTCGTTCTTCTTCATGATTATGTGTCTTAGTATCTTGCTTTTTGGACCTGGGAAATTTAGCCTTGACTACTTTATTAATAAAAGGCTAGCTAAAAGAATGGCAACGATCTCAACGTTTGGTTTCTTAATTCTCTCATTTAACTACGGAGAAGTCCAAGCCGGTACACAATCAATACCCTGCCAAATAGAAGTCGTAACAGCGGACACTTCACAGGTACGATTTTATCTGAAAAACAACAGCTTATTTCCAAAAAAACGAACTTTCATTATCTACCAACCCCAACAAGAAGGAAATAACACGCTTGTAAAATGGTTTTTGCCATTTCAAAAAGTAAAATTTGACTTGCCTGTAAAAACAAAAATCTATATAGCTTCAGACGCTCAAGTTGATACTGTAATGCAAGGAAAACGAATAGACGGTGACAAGCCATTTCTAACCGTGGATGAAAGGATTAATAACATTACCGTGCAATTGAATAGACGTGAATGACACATCACAGATAACTAAAATGAAAACAAGGCATAGCATCGGCTATACGTAAGCAGGGGTTTCGTACTTGTTAGGACAGGAAAGTGCAAAATTTAAAGTTTAGTACTTCGTAGAAAGTTCTGTAGTACTTAAGCTTACCCCCCAATTTTAAACCAATAACTCCGAACAAATTTGAGAAAGGAGGTCTCGAAGTTAAATTTGAAAAATGAGCCAGAAAAAGAATTTGAATACGTAAGGGATCGCGAAATAATAAGTTACATAGAATAGACGAAGTTATTTTGTGCGCTAAGAAGGCAAAAAACGTAACCATAGCGGGGCTACGGTGAGGCTTTTTAACGCAATTAGCGTGCAAAAAAACAAGTCTAAATGGGTGAGTTATTGTTGCGCGATCCCTAAGTGGAAATACTCAAATATTAGGGCAAATTCTTGATAAAGGTTTAATAGACAAAACAATATCCGAATATGTTCAAGAAAAAATTTGGACACCGCTAAATATAAAGTATGATACCACTTGGAGTATAGAGCTTCGAAATGCCCTGCGTTTCATACCCGAGAACCTTAGCCACAATTATTGCAAAATTCAAAAGAAAATCTATCATATACGGACATCTGAGAAAATTGAATGCTTATTCGAGATTTGTGTAATCTGTAATACAGGTTGACATTTTAAATTTGCATCTTAATTAAACGTCAAAAAGGATTAAGTTAATGGCAAATAAAAAAATCGCATTTATTACGGGTGCTTCTACCGGTATTGGTCACGCCTCCGCTAAGATGTTATTGGCAAATGGCTTCAAAGTGTACGCCACAGCCAGAAGAACGCCCTTAATGAAAGATTTAGAACAATTAGGTGCCGTGGTGATGCATTGTGATGTTACAAAGGACGATGAAGTACAAAACGTAGTAGATACCATCATCAAAAATGAAGGTAGCATTGACGTACTTTTTGCCAATGCCGGCTTCTGCCTCTTAGGTCCGGTAGAGTTACAGCGCATTGAAGATCCCGGGCAATCGATAAAGTAGGATCGGGCAAGGTTCTCATTTTCCAGTATTAATGCAAGTTAGCTAGTAATTTTTAACATAAAAACAAATTTGATATGAATGAAAAAATCTTAAAATTAATCGACCCCGAGATGACAGAGGGCATGAAGTTACTCC
>CAZHOV010000074.1:0-26568 GCA_964534315.1 uncultured Saprospiraceae bacterium
GCAAAGGTCAACAGCATCCTGCTTAAAAGCAAGATGGGGTGGGGTTGATGGATACATGTTTTTGACGGCTCCTCTCTAAAATTAGCGCTGCATGCACTCGGACAGTCCAAGACAGCCCCGGAGGAACTGGAAGCGCTGGAAAGATATATAAAAGAACAAAAAGCCAAAAATGATGAATAACCTGCTTTTCTTAATAGAATCGCCTTTCATGCAGGGCATTGGTTGGGCCATTATTCACTCCCTATGGCAAGGACTGCTAATTGGATTAGGGCTAAGGCTTACACTAGTTTTTACCAAATCACCTTCCTTCCGGTATGCAATTTCGTATGTCAGCCTGGCGCTATTCTTCCTTCTTTTCTTATATACCTTTCAAGATCAATACCAGCAATGGCGACCTCAAGGAATAATCACTCCCGAAGAAAAGGCGGACCTTTCTTCCTCCTTACCACCTAAAGAAAACCCTAACCAAACCCCATCACCTGAAAACATAAAATCAACAGCCACAAAAGATGTGGAAATAGATAACCCTGTTGAGGCGCAACCCATATCTTTTCACCAACTTTTGCTGAGCCTAATTCCATACGTATCCGTTCTGTGGATCCTGGGCCTTTTCTTTTTCATCCTACGCCTACTATACGCCTGGATCTATTTATTGAGATTATCCAAAAATTCACAAAATATTCCTTTGGGGAAAAACTGGTATAAAAAGGCTGTTGCTTTGCAGCAAAAGTTAGATATAGCTCGAAATATTCAATTTTGTACCTCCCCTTTTGTTTCGGAACCCATTACGTTTCATCATTTCAAACCAATTGTGCTCTTTCCGATCGGCATGCTAAATACATTGAGTACAGACGAAGTAGAAGCCGCCCTTTTACATGAGCTATCACATATCAAACGCAATGATTATCTGTTCAATTTACTACAAACTGTGTTAGAAGCATTCCTGTTTTATCACCCAATGACCTGGTGGATTTCCAGGCAGATTCATCAGAGCAGAGAGGAATGCTGTGACGAACTTTCTGTTACCGTTTCTAATGACCGATTCACTTATGCAAATTGTCTATTACTAATTCAAAAGTATTCCTTAAACTATCAAAATCCATTAAGTATGGCCACCTCAGGAAAGAATAGGTCCTTAACTAATCGAATTCACCGAATATTACAATTTCAACCTAACAAACCCGGTAAACGAAGCACACCCATTGGCTTCTTACTTGTTTTTTTACTGATGCTTTTCAGCTTTTATGCTTTTTCAGATCTTGGAAACCGGGAGGACCGCGTGATTAGCGTAAGTGCGGATAAAATGAATGTGCTTTATATTGGGGTAGATAATCCATTGACTATTGCGGTAGAGGGGATAAAGTCTGAAAATGTAAAAGTTTACAGTCTGGAAGATAATTTAACCATTAAAGAGCAGACTCCCGGATATTACAGTGCAAAAGCTACCACTCCGGGCATAGGAAAAATAAGAGTAGAGGGAGAAGACTTTCAGGCCAGAACTATTAAATTTAGAATAAAACGAATACCCGATCCCATTGCCACAATAGAAGGTAATTTTATGCAGAAAACCATTCCTGTAGACGAGTTTAAAGAATTTAAAAAAATAGACGTCAGAATGAATTGTTTTCCGATGGAAGTTGTGGGAAAAATTATTTCTTTTGAGGCAGTAAGAGTGCCCAAAAAAGGAGATCCGATAGTAGCGTTTCAAGAACAGAGCGGAGCATTTAACAAAACCATCAGAAAAATGATCAAAGATGCTAAACCCGGAGACACCTACTATTTCGATAAAATTACCGGGCAAGTGGGCTTTCCCGATGAGAACAATCCCCCAAGAAAGCTAAATGCGTTGGTTTTTAAAATCCAGTGATCTATCCGTTCAACCTCACAATAAGAAAAACCGTTTTCGAGTGTTCGAAAACGGTTTTTCTTATTGTAATTCCCCTCACTTTTCATTACCTTGCAAATCATTAGCACACTAACTAAAATACAATGGCCTCAGCAAATCAACGCCTGGAACTTCCCGGCTTCCTGCTAGAACGAACAGCAAAAAAGATGAAACTCGCTTTCCAGCGAAAGCTCAAAGAAATAGATGCCGGCATTACTGCTGACCAATGGATTATCCTTGACAGCCTAAACAAAAAAGACGGACGGAGCCAATTTGAAATTGCGAATGAAGTCTTTAAAGATGCCCCTACCCTGACAAGAATCATTGACATTCTTTGTAAAAAAGAGTATACAGAACGTAAAATTAATCCCCAAGACCGACGGAGATTTGATGTGCATTTGACCACAAAGGGTAAGCAAAAAATCGAAGAACTCCTACCAGCTATTTACGAATTTCGCCAAAAGGGCTGGGAGGGACTATCGAATAAAGACCTAATCGTTTTGAAAAAAACACTAGATATCGTTTTTGATAATTTTGATTAATTCATTTATAAAGGAGCAAGAGACCAGGAACAAGGAAAAAGAGCATAGGCCTCTTCATATCCCTTTCTCCATGTTTCTTGAACCTTGTCCCTTTCACCAAAATTTAATTTTATGCATTACTACAGCCTTGGGAAAATTCCCAATAAGCGCCACATCCAATATAGGAAGCCTGATGGCGAACTTTATCATGAAGAGTTGTTTTCTACAGAAGGGTTCAGCGACCTCTACTCTACCCTATACCATTCCAATCCTCCAACCCAGATTGTCCAGGTAGGTGATCCCTATTCCGTAGAGCCTAAACTCGTTCATGACAAACAGCTCAAACACCGTTGTCTCAACGGCTTTAGCGTCGCTGCGGAAGATGATTACCTTAAGAGTCGCAAACCGGTATTGGTCAATAACGATTGCAAAATTATACTCTCCGCTCCTCGCAAAAGCATGACGGATTACTTTTTCAAAAATGCAGATGCAGATGAAGTTATCTTTATCCACCAAGGTACGGGAACCTTAAAAAGTATGTACGGCAATCTGAAATTCGAATACGGTGATTACCTCGTTATCCCTCGCGGCACAATCTACCAACTTCACTTCGACAATGAAGATAACCGGTTATTTATAGTGGAATCAACAGGTCCTATCACAACCCCCAAAAGATACCGCAATGAATTTGGGCAATTGTTGGAGCACTCCCCGTTTTGTGAACGCGATATCCGGAAGCCGGAAGACCTGGAAACCTATGACGAAAAGGGAGAATTTTTGTTCTATATCAAAAAACAGGATAATATCTATCCTTACTACTACCTAAGTCATCCTTTCGGGGTTATTGGTTGGGACGGATATGTTTATCCGTATGCATTTTCCATCCATAATTTCGAGCCGATCACCGGACGTATTCACCAGCCGCCGCCTGTTCACCAAACATTCACAGGGCGCAATTTTGTTATTTGTTCCTTTGTGCCCCGGTTATTTGACTATCATCCGCTTTCTATTCCAGCACCTTATAATCATAGCAATATTGACAGCGATGAGGTTTTATACTATGTAGACGGCGATTTTATGAGCCGCAAACATGTTGAAAAAGGAATGATCACGCTACACCCCGGCGGTATTCCACACGGACCACACCCCGGAACAGTAGAAAAGAGTATCGGGGCCAAGGAAACGCATGAGTTAGCAGTAATGGTAGATACTTTTAAGCCGCTGGTTTTAACCGAACACGCAGCATCCATCGAAAACAACGACTATTACCTTAGCTGGTTGACAGAAGATGTAAAGGCGGGTAATGGGATGAAGTAATATTTTCAATAATAGATAGTACGCGGATTCCTTATGATTTTTATGATAAATTAAGATTATTGTGGAATGAACGAAAATTTTAAGCATTCTGAAATTACTTCTCAGATCATTAGAGGGTTTTACAATGTATACAACGAATTAGGATTCGGATTTCTTGAAAAAGTTTATGAAAATGCGCTCACAATTGAATTAAGGAGTTTTGGATTTTTAGTTCTTCAACAACATCCAATAGATGTCTATTTTAAAGGAGAAAAAGTCGGCAAGTACTATGCGGACTTAAGCGGCAAATCAAAATTGCTTGTATAATAATTTGTTCGAATGAAATTGACTGAATAATTGAATACTTGGAAATTACAGTAAAGGACGCAAGTTTTTTATTAAAAAATGTCTTGCCTTTACTGTAATAATGAAGGCCAGGTCCTTCAATATATGCAGGAATTTTCATTTGAACCTAAAAAAATTATTCTACCAATTTTTTTGTCTTACTGCTTAATTGTAGAATTGAAAGCATGTGAATGGATCATTCCGGAACACGAAGCTCAATTGGTTAATTATTTAAGAGCAACTGAATTAGAAGTTGGAATGCTCCTTAATTTCGGGAAAGATCCTCAATTCAAAAGACGAGTTCTATCAAATGAGTACAAGTAATTCATAATTATCATAATCAATCTGCGTACCATAAAAAAATTAAATAACATGCAAACAGCAACAGAATCCAAAACAACTTCTACAAAAGATACCTTTCCCATCAATGGAACGGATTATATCGAATTTTACGTAGGCAATGCCAAACAGGCTGCTATGTACTACCGAAGTGCCTTCGGGTATGAATTAGTAGCTTACAGAGGTCCGGAGACAGGTATAAGAGATAAGGTTTCTTATGTATTACAGCAAGATAAAATCCGCCTCGTTCTCACGGCCTCCCTTACCGGAGACGATGAAATCGCAAAACATGTAGCCCTCCACGGAGACGGCGTTAAAGTACTTGCCCTGTGGGTTGATGATGCCGAATATGCCTACAATACGGCCCTGGAACGCGGAGCAGCATCAGCCATACCTCTGGAAACCCAAACTGACGATACCGGCGAAGTGCGGCTGGCATCGATTAAAACCTATGGCGATACGATCCATACCTTTGTAGAACGTAAAAACTACAACGGAGTATTTCTACCCGGCTTTGAACCAAAAACCAGCGAGCGTGAGGTGCAGTCCATCGGACTAAAATTTGTCGACCACTGTGTAGGAAATGTAGAATTGGGTGCCATGAATAAGTGGGTCAATTTTTATCAGGACGTAATGGGCTTCAAGTTATTAGTCACTTTCGATGATAAGGATATCTCTACCGATTATACGGCCCTTATGAGTAAAGTAGTTTCGAATGGAAATGGCTATATCAAATTCCCGATCAATGAACCGGCAGAAGGTAAAAAGAAATCACAGATCGAAGAATACCTCGATTTTTACAAAGGCCCCGGAGTGCAACACATAGCAGTAGCTACTGACAATATTCTCTTTACCGTCGATCAATTGAGAAAAAACGGGGTCGACTTTCTATACGTGCCTGAAACGTATTATGATACTGTTTCAGAAAGAGTCGGAGAGATTGAAGAAGACCTGGAAGAACTAAAACGCCTTAACATCCTTGTTGACCGAGATGAAGAGGGCTACTTGCTACAGATCTTCACCAAACCAGTACAGGACCGCCCCACCGTTTTCTATGAGATCATTCAGCGCAAAGGTGCCCGATCATTCGGGAAAGGAAATTTTAAAGCCCTTTTTGAAGCAATCGAAAGAGAGCAAGAACTGAGAGGTACGCTGTAACGAAACATAGGCAATGATTTATCCTCGCCCCGTCATAAGCATCATGCGGGGCAGGATAATTCATTTCGATTAATGTTGCCCTGATTTTTATCAATATTCAACTCATAGCTCTGAAATATTCGTAAATTAGCGTTAAACTAATTTTAGACATGAGAATTTTACCATTCCTGTTTTTAGCTTTTTTCTTTATTGCTTGTAATAATGATTCCTCTAATTCAAAAGAGGAACCTACTACGTCAACGACAAAGCAAGATCCTGTTGCTTCTGCTGAAAGTTCTACCACTCAAACAGATGCCGCCTCAACAGATAAGCCCTCAGGACCAAAAGCCACACCCAAGGATGTGTTACTACACCAAGGCAGTTCAAAAAAATGGTTTATTTCAGCGGTTAATGCTTACTCCGGAGGGAATCTGACAAATTTCCAACAAGCCATTGCGAGTGATAAAAAAGAAGTAAAACCTTCAATTACCTTTAGCTCCGATTATACGTTTGTTCTGGATGCCGGCTCAGATTTAACGATAAATTTCGTGTGGAACAATATTTCCGTCTCCACCAATACGCTTGAAGGAACTTGGGAAGTAGACTTACCCAAACAGTTTTTAAGGTTTATCTTGGTGCTTGAAGATCCTGAGCAAAATAGGCGAGGACGATTAACCATGAATTGCCCCTATGCTTCTCTCAATGAAAATCTCGTAGAAGCCGATATTAACTTACAATTCCTAGGCGACCATTTCCAACTATTCACCGGCAATTTTGAGCTCACTCCGGCCAATTAGCAAAACAACTTCTATTGCACTTTCGGCCTGTACATTTTATCCATGATTAACTACTTGCATTTTTCGCCAATAATTTGTAAATTTAACAAACAACGCTAATAATCTTATTTAATTTAAATAAAAACTTATGTGTGATTATTATAATAAACTCAAAAATTAGCTAGTGAATATCCGATCTTGTGAAGCAATATTAAGGAGATCAGTAACTAAAATACTACATCCTTCTCGAATTACCTTTTACCCCTCTATTATATATTTGACTTTTTTATTAATATCGTTTTATTTATTCTTATTCTCGCATTTATAACCCCAAAAAACCTTTTGGAAATTCCTTGCCGTCTCTTCTGTATATTTTCTTTTTTTCAGACTATTGATGTAAGGCGCGTAGTCTACATCATGAGAACCTCCAAATTGCTCTGCCATTACTAATTCCTGCTATTTTCATTACTTCTCGCTAACTAATCCCATCTAGTTCCATAAACCCTTCCAATCCGAAGACCTTTTCCTACTTTCCTCAACCGTCTGTCAAATCCTTACCTCTATCTAAGTTTTCTACTCATTGATCCAAGAAGTACAATAAACTGTGGAAACTTTAAACATAAAAATTGTTTCCGATGTTTTTTGCCCGTAAATTTGTTGCAAATTATGGAAATCAAGCAGAAAATATTAAGCAAGGCAGAGGAAATGTATATGCGCTATGGTATCAAAAGCGTAACAATGGATGATATTGCTAAGGAACTCGGAATATCTAAAAAAACACTCTACCAATATGTGGATAATAAAACCGATCTGATCGAAAAGGTCATTCAAGAACATGTCCGGATCGAAATTGAAGAGATCGAACACATCATCCGGCAATCGTTGGATCCCATTGATGAGATGCTAAGCATTGCCCGCTATCTGGTACAACAACTCAAAAAACTCTCTCCCACTACCGTTTATGACTTAAAAAAATACCACAAGGAATGCTGGAAGCTAATGGAATCGTTGCACCACCACCATGTCTACAAATCTGTTAAAGACAACATTGAGCGTGGAAAGGCAAAAGGATTGTACAGAGCAAATGTATCTCCCGATATCATTGCCCGGTTATATATCGGAGCGATCTATTTGATTGTAGACGAGAACTTATTCCCGTCACAGGAATACGCTAGAGCTGACTTAATCAATGAATACATTCAGTATCATATACTAGGAATTGCCTCTACTGAAGGCATACAGTTGTACCACCAACACCAAGATATCGATTAACACTAATCAAATATTGAAAAGAAACCATGAAACTATTCATTTTCGTATTTTCTCTTCTCGTTGCTGCGCATAGCCAGGCCCAACAAGCATTCACACTGGACGAAGCCATTGACTATGCAATAATCAATCACAACAGCATTAAGCAAAAGCAATTAGAAGTCCAGGATGCCGCCGGCCAGGTAAAAGAATTTACCGCCATCGGAATTCCAAAACTCAGCGGAAGCGTTCAATATCAGTACTATGTTGATATCCCAACATCCCTGATTGAAGCAGATGCTTTCGGGCTGCCAAATTATCTGACCAATTTTCTTGAAGAAATAGGAACCAAAACGCAAACGCCTCTTAATGCGCCTGAACCTACCTCTGACTTGCAAGCCCTGCAGTTTGGTACCACCCATAATATTACCGCCGGTATCGAAGCCTCTGCTCTAGTCTTTGACGGTTCCTTTTTTGTAGGACTTAAGGCCGCTAGATTATATAAAGAATTGGTTCAAAAACAGGTAGATATTACTAAATCAGACCTTCGACTGAATGTGACCAAAGCCTACTTCGCCGTTTTGATCGCGCAAGAGAACAAAGCAATCATCAATAAAAACATTACCAATCTCGAGCAGACGCTTTCCGAAACCAAAGCCATCTACGAAAATGGATTTGCCGAAAAGTTGGACGTTGACAGGCTCGAACTATCCCTTCGAAATCTAAAAGCCGAAGGTGAAAACCTCGAACGCATAGTCAATGTGAGTATCAATCTCCTGAAGTTTCAAATGGGATACCCGATGGATGAGCCTATAGAAGTTTCAGATGAATTTGATACACTAGTAGATGTTGCCGTTAAAGAACAAGTTACGCTGAGTGAAAACTACGATATCATGAACAGGCCAGAATACCGGTCTTTACTGCAAGCCGAAGAGGTAAATAAAATGAATATCAACCGTTGGAAAGTTTCGTATATCCCTTCCCTGTATGCCATTGGTAGTTACCAGCAGCAACTATTTACCAATGATTTAAGCGAAGGAAGATGGTTTCCGGCATCCTTTGTAGGTGCTCAGTTATCTGTTCCCATTTTTGACGGGTTTGAAAAAGAAGCCAAAATTCAACGGGCAAAGATAGATGTTGCCGAGATCCAACTCCAAATGGCTGACTTCAAAAGAGGCATGGAACTGGAAGTTCGCAATGCTCAATTCAGCTACATCAATACCCTTCAAACAGTAGATACCAGAAAAGAAAGTCTCGATTTGGCTCAAAATATATATGACATTACTCAGATAAAGTACAAAGAAGGAGTGGGCTCAAGCGTTGAAGTTACTCAGGCAGAACGCGAGCTTTATACCGCTCAGTCCAACTACATCAATGCGCTTTACGATTTACTTATTGCTAAAACCGACTTAGACAAAGCCCTCGGAAAAATTTAATCATCCTTTTGATAAAGATATCTAAACCTAAATGTCCACAATCATGAAAAAAACATTATTCCTTTTAGGCATTTTTTCCTTAATGCTGGCTATGTGTGGTGCTCCTGCAATTGAAGAGGAAAACTCCATTCCCAAAGACCTCGAAGGTAAAAAAGCGCTGCTCAAGGAGAAAAAAACAGCGCTTAGAGCCCTACAACAATTTGTCAATGAATTACAAGATTCTATTGATATCCAAAACGGATCTCCTCAGAAAGCAAAAACATTGGTAACAACCCAAAAGGCTCAGGTTAAAGACTTCACCCGGTTTGTGGAGATACAGGCCAATGTAGAAACTGACGATCTGGTCAATGCCAGTAGTGAGGTTTCTGGCCGGATCACCGAACTCCCCGTTGAGGAAGGACAATATGTTAAAAAAGGAGCCCTCATCGCTAAGCTTGACCTTGAATCGCTCAATAAGCAAATAGCGGAATTGGAAAAATCCAAAGAACTTGCGGATGAAGTCTACGAGCGGCAAAAGCGATTATGGGATCAAAAAATCGGCTCTGAAATCCAGTATCTACAAGCTAAAAATGAAAAGGAGCGTATCGAAAAAAGCCTGGAAACCATCAAATTTCAATTGACTAAATCAGAGGTTTACGCCCCCATCTCAGGAGTAGTGGATGCAAAAGTGCTTAAGCGGGGAGAGATTGCAGCTCCGGGTGCCCCTATCGTTCAAATCCTGAATACCAACCGGGTGAAAGTCGTTGCCGACGTTCCGGAAAGTTACCTTAAATCTATTCGCAAAGGAGAGTACGTAACGATTAAATTCCCGGCATTGAACACGGAAAAAAGGGCACGGGTCTCTATGATCGGCCGAACCATCGACAAATATAACCGAACGTTCAAGGCAGAAGTGGAAGTTGCTAATCCCAACAACCTGTTAAAGCCCAACTTGCTGGCTACTATGCTGATCAAAGAATTTACCGAGCCCAATGCTGTTACCATCCCGCTCAACCTGGTCCAACAGGAAATTGGAGGAAAGGATTATGTATTCATAAAAGGAGAATCGGAAGATGGTTTCTATGCCAAAAAGGTATATGTGAAAACCGGAAAAAGCTATGACAACGAGATCATCATTACCGAAGGCCTGGAAGGCAGTGAAGATTTAATCGTTACCGGTGCAAGAGGGCTTGCCGAAAATGAATTAATTAAAGTTCAAAATGCAACAACACAACAAAATGGCTAATAACCCTGATCAAGAAAAAAAAGGCCTCAGAGAATTTGGCCTCACTCGCTTAGCGGTCGATAACAAGATTAGCGTCTTTTTATTGGCTGCCATACTCATGCTCTTTGGAATCTGGGGCTATCTAACAATGCCCAAAGAGTCTTTTCCGGAAGTTCCCTGGCCAAAAATCTATGTCAATACCATATACTTTGGAAACTCCGCTGCCGACATGGAAAATTTGGTCACCCGGCCCATCGAAAAAGAACTTCAGAATATTTCTGAAATTGAAGAGGTGACTTCCAATTCAATGCAGGATTATTCCCTAATCGTCGCCGAATTTGATCCGGATATTGAGCGCGAAGAAGCAATCCGAAAAGTAAAGGATGCCGTGGACAAAGCAAAACCAGAACTTCCCGACGATTTGACCAAGGAACCTGAAGTCCTGGATGTCAACCTGGCCGAGCTTCCTATTATGACCGTCAACGTCTCCGGCAATTTCACCAATGACGAATTGCGTTCCTATGCCGAATATTTACAAGATGAGATCGAAGAAATGAAAGAGATCTCTAGTGTTGACCTAAAAGGGGCCAAAGACCGGGAGGTTAAGATCGATGTTGACTTGCCAACTATGCAAACCTTACAGGTAAGCTTTGGAGATATCGAAAGCGCTATTGCTCAAGAGAACATTACCATGTCTGGTGGGGAGATCATCAAAAATGATTTCAGAAGGACCATAAGAGTGATAGGGGAATTCGATGACGTCAAGGAAATGGAAAAGGTGATTGTCAAAAGTGAAAATCAGCGCCCCATATTCCTGCGGGATATCGCAGAAGTCACCTACGGCTTTGAAGACCCCACCAGTATAGCCCGGTCAGACGGGTTGCCCGTTATTTCCCTCGACATAATCAAGCGTAGCGGAGAAAATCTGCTTGCTGCTTCAGACAAAATTAAAGCAGTCGTTGATGAAGCAAAGGCAAATGTGTTACCCGAAGACCTGAAAGTCAGCATATTTAATGACCAGTCAGTACAAACCAGAGATACCGTTTCCAATCTCGAGAATAGTATCGTTTTTGGAGTTATTCTTGTCGTGCTGGTGCTTCTGTTCTTTTTGGGTATTCGTAATGCCATGTTCGTCGGCTTGGCAATTCCGCTATCCATGCTTATGGGGATACTTATCATTTCACTACTGGGCTACACCTTGAATATGATCGTTTTATTTTCGTTGATTTTGGCACTCGGGCTTTTGGTGGATAATGCGATTGTGGTGGTAGAAAACATCTATCGTTATGGACAAAACGGCTTTGAAAATAGCGATGCCGCAAAGTATGGAGCCAGCGAAGTAGCGCTACCCATTATTGCATCAACTGCCACAACTTTAGCTGCATTTTTACCCTTGGCGTTTTGGCCGGGATTGATGGGAGAATTCATGAAATACCTCCCCATCACCCTGATTATTGTGCTTAGTTCTTCGCTCTTTGTCGCACTTGTGATCAACCCTGTTTTTACAGCCTCCCTAATGGTTATTGATGAACAAGTACACGACCCCAACCTTCAGCGTAGAAGACTGCGTAGAATTCTTATTGCTGTAGGAGTTATGCTGATCATTGTAGTACTTGGGCATTTCGGAGGGGTATATTGGTTGAGAAATATTTTGGGAATATTTGCTGTTTTAGGACTAGTTAACTATTTCCTACTCAGACCTGCGTCTTACTTTTTCCAGGAGCAGCTAATCCCTTTATTGGAGAATATTTACGACCGCTTTATCAAATTCGCCCTCAAAGGAGTGATGCCACTCATTGTCTTTGTCGGAACTTTCCTTTTGATGATTTTCGCATTTTGGCTGCTTTCTGTTAAAACACCAAAGGTCGAATACTTTCCCGCTGTAGATCCGCTTTATGTCAATGCCTTTGTAGAACTACCCCTGGGGACAGATATCGAGGCTACCGACGAGGTGATGCTAGAACTTGAAAAGCGCGTAGCTAAAGCAATAGAACCCTATGAGGGAATCGTAGAAGCCGTACTTTCACAAATCGGCGAAAATACGAGCGATCCGAACGGAGAACCGGAGTTTGGCTCCTCTCCCCATAAAGCAAGACTAACGGTTTCCTTTGTGCCTTCTACAGAACGGGGCGACCTCTCTACCTGGGATGCCATGGAAAAGATCCGAGAAAGCGTCAGGGGTATTCCGGGAGTAAAAATCGCCGTAGATAAAAATAACGATGGCCCTCCGGCAGGAAAACCTATCAACTTGGAACTGCAAGGAGAAGATATTAATCAATTGGCTCAACTTTCCGAAGATGTCACAGCTTACATAAATAGCAAGAACATCCCCGGAATTGAAGAACTTAAGAAGAGTGTAAAAATCGGAAAACCCGAATTGATCGTTAATATTGACCGGGAAGCAGCTCGTAGGTATGAGGTTTCTACCTTTGCAGTAGCCGACGCAATCCGAACCGCTGTCTTTGGTAAGGAGGTCTCTCAATATAAAGTCGGAGAAGATGAATATCCCATACAGCTACGCTTAGATAAAAAATACCGGTACGATATTGAAGATGTCTTAAACCAATCGATCACATTTAGAAGTATGGCGACCGGAAATATTGTACAAGTACCGATTAGCGCTGTGGCCGACATCCGGTATTCCTCAACCTATAGCTCGATCAACCGAAAGGATCAGGACCGACTGATCACCATATATTCTAATGTTATCGAAGGATATATCGCCAATGAAGTGGTTGCGGAAATCAAAGATGCCATGGCTGATTATGATATGCCCAAAGGGTTTACCTATCAATTTACCGGGGAACAAGAGGAACAAGCGGAAAACCTGGCCTTCCTCACCAGAGCTTTTGCCGTAGCCCTATTCTCTATTCTGCTGATCATTGTGGCTCAGTTCAACTCGATCTCTTCTCCTTTTATTATCATTATTTCCGTCCTTTTCAGTACTATCGGGGTATTTTTGGGCTATGTTGTCAATCAAATGAACATCGTCATTATTATGTCCGGAATCGGTATTATTTCTTTGGCCGGAATTGTTGTAAACAACGCTATCGTATTGATCGACTATATCCTATTGCTCATTCAACGCAAAAAGGATGAACAGGAAGTAGATAGCATGTTTGACCTCGACAAAGAGGAAGTAAAGGAAGCGATCATCAAAGGAGGAGCAACCAGATTACGTCCTGTATTGCTGACTGCCATTACCACTGTGCTTGGACTTATGCCGCTGGCGACCGGGATGAATATCAACTTTTTCACCCTGGTTACCGAGCTAAACCCTAATATTTTCTTTGGAGGTGACAACGCCGTTTTCTGGAGCACGATGGCGTGGACGGTTATTTATGGCCTGGTCTTTGCAACGTTCTTAACATTAATCGTAGTGCCTGCCATGTATTGGTTAACCTATAGATTGAACAGCTCCTTGAGAACGCTATTTAAACCAAAACCGAAATCTCCTAAACCGGAGTTGCAGACTTCATTTAAGGGGAAATAACTCTCTATACCAAGAGCTGAAAGTTTTACTTTTAAGGTGTTTATCATCGCTTACCTTTCCGTTAGAAAGGACTTTTAAAAGAGTAAAACTTCGTTTTTTTTTGAAACGCATTTTTAAATTACCCGTAAACTAATATAATTTTTTTATAATTTAAGAATAACTGTTTTTCAAAGCATTTTATAGCTTTTTTTTCTAATTAGTTATTTATCAAAGGGATAAGAAACAAAATTATCATTTAAAATTTGGCCTGATATAAGCTAATTTCTTTGTTTAATGATTTTTTTCCCTTACTTTTACAAAAAATTTCGAAAGAAAAAACTCAAGATAACACTTTAAGATTCAGGGTGAGTGTTTGTTCATAGTTTTTGTTTTTTGTTTTGTCCCCCAGTTTATTGAGCTGGGGGTATTTTTTATCTTCCCACCAATACTTCCCAGAAAGAGTCGGGATTCAGATATTTTCCCGCCAATTCCATCACCTCCTCTCGCGTTATCTGTTGGATATAACTGGCCAGCTTTTCAAAAGAAGAAAAGGGCAGCCCATCCATAATATGACTTTTTATAAGTTCCGATACCTGGAAAGGACCGTCCAGCATCGTTAAAAGATTTCCTAAAATATAATTTCGCGCCATCTCCATCTCTTGCACTGGGACGAGCGTATTACAAAACGAGTCGAGTTCTTTGTATATCTCTTTCAAGGTAGCTTCCACAAACTCATTTCCAACCTCTGTCCCGATATTAAAATATCCGTTATACATCAACGTATCTAGCGACGAATAAATATTATACGTATACCCTTTATCCTCGCGAATATTGGACATTAATCTAGATCCAAAATACCCTCCAATTAACGTATTAACCATATACATCCCATAGTAATCCTCGTGGCCTCTGTTAAAGAGGATTTTTCCCAGCCGGACAGCCGTTTGCAGTGCATCCGGGTGTTCTATTTTTATTTTGCGAGGTAGCTTATCCGATACAGAAGGCATGTAAGGCTGCTTATCTCCTGCAGGGATCTTTCTGCCGAAAGAACTATTTAACAATGCTACGATATTTGCAGGAAGCTTACCGCTAACCAAGATAAAGCAATTTCCTGCGACGAACGTCTCCTTGTGGTGCTTTATCAAATCTGCCCGTTCAATTTTCGGATAGCTCTCGGGGAAACTATTATACCCATAAGGGTGATCTGCCCCAAAGATACATTCAGTAATGGTTCGATAAGCTACTACATCTGTTTTGCTCAATTCGATTTGCAGCCGCTGGGCGCTATTCTTCTTAAATAATTCCAATTCTTCTGTAGGAAATACAGGGCTACAAACTACGCTCTCCATTACGGGTAGTAACTCCTCCAAATATTTAGTAAGGCAAAATAAGGCCACATTAGACGTATCCATATGATAGGGAACAGTCAATGATCCTCCGAAATAGTCAACAGTTTCGGCAATTTGAGCGGCGGTATATTGGCTAGTTCCCTCTCTGAGCATACTTGCCGTCGCCCTGCTGATCAGAGGCTTGTGCTCAAAGGGGCGACCAGCTTTAAAAACCAGTTCCAATTTAATAACATCCTGGGTCCCCATCTCTACCAGATATACCGGTATGCCATTTTCCAATTGAACAATCTCCGGCTCCGGGAGCCTGATCTCCTCAAAAGGTTGAAGAGCAGGTGCTTTTTTTCGATCTCGCATATCCGATCTATTTAAAAAAAGTGAACTACAAAAGTATGAAATCAATTTCTTTAACCCGCCTAATTACAATTGAACTTTAAAATTCAACAACTCATCATTTTCTGCTGGACAACTTCACAAGGAATCACAATTTTTGTATCAAACAAATCAATATTATCGAAATCCATAAATTTCCTTATGATGAAAAAGTTAACATCCATTATTTTGCTTTTCTCCCTCTCATGCCTATCGTTTACTGCCCTTGCTCAAGATGGCACACAAAAGATCAGAGGTGTGGTTATCGATAAGCAATCTGAAACACCGCTTATTGGTGCCACCGTTTCTCTGCTCGACAACGAAAACCTTATCGGAACCGTAACCGATATAGACGGAAGATTCGTATTGGAGGGTGTACCTGTGGGTAGGCGAGCTTTACAGGTCAGTTATCTTGGCTATGAAACGACAACGCTACCTAATATCGTTGTTACCTCAGGAAAAGAGGTTATTCTGGATATCTCGCTCGAAGAATCGCTGGTGCAAATCGAAGAGGTAACCGTTACAGCAGATTCCGACAAAGATAAAGCTAACAATGAAATGGCTACTATTTCTGCCCGTTCTTTTTCTCTGGAAGAAGTACGCCGGTACTCCGGCGGGCGTAGTGATGTTGCCCGCCTTGCCGCTAATTTTGCAGGAGTAAGTACCCCCGACGATTCCAGAAACGATATTGTGATCAGAGGTAATTCGCCAACTGGAGTCCTCTGGAGACTGGAAGGCATCCCCATCCCAAATCCCAATCACTTTGCCACGCTAGGTACTACCGGAGGTCCTGTTAGTGCCCTTAACCCCAACCTCTTGAAAAACTCAGACTTCCTAACTAGCGCGTTTCCCGCCGAATACGGCAATGCACTTTCTGGTGTTTTTGATCTCGGTTTTCGGACTGGTAACCCCGATAAACACGAGTTCATGATCCAGATGGGGGCAATTAGTGGAGTGGAAGCTATGGCTGAGGGTCCCATCAATAGAAAGAATAACTCTTCTTATCTGGTTGCAGGTCGGTATTCCTTCCTGGGCCTTGCTACTGATATTGGTCTACCTATTGGCACCAATGCCATTCCTAATTATCAGGATCTGGCTTTCAATATAGACTTAGGCAAAAGCAAGATCGGGCGATTCACTATTTTTGGCATTGCCGGCAATAGCGATATCGATTTTCTGCATGACGAAGTAGATGAAGATGACCTCTTTGCCGCCGATGATGAAGATGCTTTTGCCATTTCCCGCTTTGGAGTAGCCGGTATCCGCCATAATATTTTAGTAGATAAAAACTCGTACATCCGAACAGTCGTTTCAGCCTCTACTTCTCAAAATGAATTCTTTCAGGACCGATATTTTAACATAGACACCCCTGACGAATTCAAATACCAGATCTCTGATAATGAAAATGTAGAAAACCGCTATTCGTTTTCTTCTTATTATAATAGAAAATTTAGTGCACGACTGACAGGTCGGGTTGGATTTCTTTTTGAGCGTTATCAGTATGATATCCAATTCAGGGACCGCGATAATCGCCCCGACCTGGATGACGACGACATCCCTGAATGGGTAACGGTCTATGATTTTAATGATGGTACCAATTTGTGGCAGGCTTTTGCTCAGGCCCAGTATCGCTTCTCCCCGAAATGGACCCTAAATGCGGGGCTACATACGCAAGGACTTACCCTTAACGAATCAACCGCTGTCGAGCCCCGGCTCGCATTGAACTGGAATGTCGCCCAAAACCATACGCTTAACCTGGGTTATGGTTTACATCACCAAACCCAGCCTGTTCCGATTCTACTTCTAAAGGAAGAAGTCCAACCAGGTGTATTTGAAGAAACCAACCGAAATCTTGACTTTACCAGAAGTAACCACTTCGTTCTGGGGTACGATGTAAAAATGGCTGCTGACTGGAGAATCAAAACAGAAGTATACTACCAATCCCTCGACCAGGTACCTGTTGAGCAGGATCCCTCCAGCTTCTCCCTGTTGAATGTCGGAGCCGATTTTGGATTTCCTGACGATGCATTCGGATTGGTAAATGAAGGTACCGGCTACAATTATGGATTAGAATTTACGCTTGAGAAGTTTTATAGCAATGGTTATTACGGATTATTGACAACAACCTTATATGATTCTAAATACGAGGGCAGTGATGGCGTTGAGCGCAATACCGCTTTCAATAGCGGTTACGTTGTTAACCTCTTATTTGGTAAAGAATGGGGACTTGGGAAGTCAAAAAGAAATACCTTTACTATAGATACAAAAGTCACGACAGCTGGCGGGCAATATTATACACCAGTAGACCTGGTCGCTTCCAGGGAAGCGCAACAAGAAGTATTGGATGATGCCAATGCTTTTAGCGAAAGATTCGATCCCTATTTCCGTTGGGATCTAAAATTTGGCGTAAAACTGAACAGTAAGAAACGAAAACTTTCCCACCAATTCTATGTTGATATTCAGAACATTACCAATGATGAAAATATTTTTGCAAGAAGATATAACCGTCAGACAAATGAAGTAAACGAAGTTTATCAGATCGGATTTTTCCCCGATTTTATGTACAGGATCCAGTTTTAATTTCAATTCAGGGTCCATGTAAATTAATAGATCAAATATTATTCGCATGCGCCCTTTCGGTATTAAAAAAAGATACTGGATTCCTTTAGTTTCGATCTTATTTATTGCAACTTGCTCGAGAACAGAAATGATGGCCTTCCGGATGAGTGACAAAAAGTATATGCGTTACATGGAACAGCGGAATCTACCGGTTCCTGAATTTAAGACCTACAGCTATAACAGAACGTCTATTCACTATGTAAAAACCGGCACTCCGGGGACTCCTTTATTGGTATTTTTGCATGGGTCCCCGGGGTCTTCCAGCGCGTTCAAAGGATACTTGGGTAACCCGGAGCTCCAAAAACAGTTCAGGATGATCAGCGTTGACCGGCCTGGTTTCGGATACTCCGGTTTCGGAAAAGTGGAACCCTCCATTAAAGAACAATCACTTGCGCTCCGCGAAATGATCGCAACGAACAGCGATACAAGCCCGGTCATTTTGATCGGGCATTCCTACGGAGGGCCCCTAATTGCCCGGATGGCCATGGATTACCCGGAGTTTATTGACGGATTGATTATGGTCGCCCCGTCAATTGATCCGCAACTCGAACCGGAAGAATGGTGGCGCGGCCCTCTTAACTATTTTAGTTGGTTGATCCCAACTGCCTTTATTGTCTCAAACAAAGAGATCATGGCCTTAAAAGAGGGACTACAGAAAATGATGCCGCTCTGGAAAAATGTAACCTGCCCGGTAACAGTCTTGCAAGGAATGAAGGACCGCTTAGTACCGAAAGAGAATGCCGACTTTGCCAAAAAGATGCTGATCAATTCAGAACGGTTACGCTTAAATATGTTGGAAGGAGAAAATCATTTTATATTATGGACAAAGAAGCAGATCATTATCGATGCAATAATGGAACAGATTAATTATATTCGTAAGGAATAAGGAGTTAAGTAGTCCTTTTCCAATTCCTAAAGTCTAGTTTAATGCAATCCTATTTTCAATATATTAATTTATGGAGTGAAAACGCCAAGAAGTATCTGGGCTTTAATGACATTTTGTTGATGGCCATTCTGATACCAGTAATCACGGCTGGCATGCCGCTCGCATTTTTTGGAATAGACTCCGATATAGAATCTGCAGAACTAACTCATAAATTGATTAATTCGCTGATTTATACAGTTAGTTATTGGCTGGGTTGTCGGACTATCTTTATTTATTCCAGGAAAAAATTTCCACAGCTCAAACAGATCACCCGTAGAATTCTGCTTACTTCTACTTTGATACTTATTTTCTTTGCTGCTTTTAATACCTTTATGGCTCTTGCTATTGATCCTATCTTATGCGATCAATTCATGGTTGAGCCCGATGACCACTCAGTCAAGTTTATTGTACCCTCCCTTGTAATTATTGCCTTGGTATCTTCTATTTATGAAGGTGTTTATCTTTATTATCAGCTGAAACAGTCGATTGAAGAAAAAGAACAGCTTAAGAGAGAAAACATACAGTCACAGTTGCAGGGGCTGCGCAATCAGGTCAATCCGCATTTTCTCTTTAACAGCCTAAACACGCTCATCTATTTAATCCCCGAAGATCCGGATCGAGCGGTAAAGTTCGTTAATAAATTATCCAAAACTTACCGATACATTTTGGAGATCAGAGACAAAAAGCTTGTTTCTCTTTCAGAAGAATTCGAATTCCTGAAAGCCTATCTGTTTTTGATCAAAGAACGTTTTGGTGAAAACCTCCATGTAAAAGTAGACATCCCTGATCATTTCCTGGATCATCAAATTGTGTCCTTATCACTACAGATCTTACTGGAAAATGCGATTAAGCATAATATTATTTCCACCCAAAAGCCATTAACGATTGAAGTATTTGTAAAAAATGACCAATGGCTGGTAGTTCGTAACAATCTTCAGAAAAAGAAGCAGGTGGCCAATTCTACAGGTGCCGGATTGCAGAATATCCGCAACCGCTACCGGTTTTTCTCCGACCGGGAAGTGGAGGTGATCGTCACTACTCAGCATTTTATCGTCACCTTACCACTTATTCCTACTAAAGAATCCGCAAAAATCGAATATGCCTGATGAGAATTTTAATTATTGAAGATGAGCAGCCTGCAGCCAAGCAACTTCAGCGGATCATGGATAAAGTCATTGATGACTATGAACTATTAGATGTTATTGACAGCGTGGAAGCAGCTGTTGGTTGGCTAAAAACGTTTGACAAACCCGACTTGATCTTTATGGATATTCAACTTGCAGATGGGTTGAGTTTCGATATTTTCAACCAAGTAGCAATAGAATCTCCGGTCATTTTCACTACCGCTTTCGATCAATATGCCATACAGGCTTTTAAGGTTAATAGCGTTGACTATTTGCTCAAACCCATTCAGCTAGAGGAGTTGGAACAGGCCATCGAAAAATACCATAGGGTTTTCGAGTATCATCAACCCATTCAAAAAGACATTATCAGCCAAATGTTGGCATCCCTCACTGAAAAAAAATTCAAAGAACGTTTCTTAGTCAAAACAGGCCAACAACTCAGCTATGTCCTTGTCGAAGATATCGCCTATTTTTTTGCCGAGGACGGACTCGTTTTCATCCAATCAAAGAATGGTAAAAAATATCCGGTAGATTATTCGCTTGATCAGTTGGAAGGTATTGTACCTCCCCATAATTTTTTTCGTATTAACCGGAAGGTCCTTACCCATTTAGCATCCATCAAAAAAATCTCTCCGTATTTCAATAGCCGCCTTGTCCTTGAACTTTACCCCAAACAAAAAGAAGATACCATCGTTAGTCGGGACCGTGTGAATGATTTTAAGCATTGGTTGGATGGCTGATTGCAATGTGCAGTATGTAGCTGGTAGTGAATAGTGAGTAGTTGGTGGATGAGGATGATGGTTGGGGTGCCGAAAGAAAGACGTCTTCACGTAGTCCGGTAGTGACGTAATAGCGAAAATATCATTTGGTTTTACTAATATCTACCTTTTTGTAAAGCTCTGGAAATCAAAGTCCTTAGCGTATTCCAGTAGTGACGTAGTCACGAGAATTTCATTAGGTTTGCCCGAGACTGACTCATAAGTCTATGAGCCATTCTCTTAGAGATTTTTTATAGTTTAGGAGATATTCTTTTTGAAAAAAGGATAACCCTACACTATAATGGTAAAGGCAAAATGCCCAATAAGAAACTTTGTCCTTTACCATATTTTGAGAGGCCTTTTTTTCTATAAAATCGAAGATTTTATAGAAAAAAAGGCCTCTCAAAGAAGAAAATTTGGTAGCTCGTAACACCGAAGGTGTTATGAGCTACCTTCGTTAATAATTGTGTTCTTGCCAAGTAGTTTACCTTTTTGGACAAGCCTAGCTGGTGATAGCCTTCATTCTATATTTCCTGTTTTCCTCAATGCTGCCAAAGTGGCAATGCCGTTTGGTTTTGCTGGACATTATAAGTAGACTTCCGTTGCCTCTTGGCCCTGGCCTCTTCCAAGCTAGATTGGTCGAGCTGATACAATTGTTTGGCGTATTTTAACTTTACCTTACTTTTAGACTTTAAGGCGATCAGCTTGGCCAACTCCAGGGTCAGGTAATAATCCTCAAACAAGGGATTATCCTTTACTTTTCTTCTGGAGTAATCCTTAAATGGAATGGGCTTTCTGATGCCATCTCTAAATTCGTAGACATCATCTAACCACTTTTTAAAATTAGCGATGAAATGCTGTTTGGGAAGTTGTAACTCGTAATACAAATCACTGGCAATAACCACTTTCGTCCCTTTCTTACTGATTAAAACCGTTAGCTTGCTCATACTTTATTGAAGTTTAAAACAATTTATTTCAAAAATAAATAAAATGTTTTAAAAAAGCAAGAATAACCAACAAAAAGTTTTATTAAATCTCGCTCAATTTGAAAATAGAGCTTTCTGACCCCAAGATAAAACCATCACCTCCCCATATGTACCAGCAAAACGGAAATATCAGAGGGAGATACCCCGCTAATTCTACTGGCTTGACCAATAGTGCGCGGCTTAATTTGATTCAGTTTCTCCCGGGCCTCTGCAGAAAGTGAATTCAATGTTTCATAATTAATAGAAGAAGGCAGGGAAACAGATTCCAGACGGTTCATTTTTTCTACCATTTCTTCTTCCTTTTTTATGTAACCCGAATACTTAATCGTTGTTTCCGCATAGTCAATCGTTTCTTTATCATAAGCATTCAGAAACTCATCCAGGTTAGGCAAAAACGTTCTCAACTCACGGATTGAAACATGTGGACGCAGTAAAATACCATGCAGTTTAACTTTTTGTTTTAACTTGGACGTACCTTTTGTCTCCAAGTAGGCATTAACCGCTTCGGGGCTCACGCTGGTGCGTTCGAAAAACCGATTTATCGATCTTTCCGCCTCTTTCTTAGCATGGACTTTCTCCATACGCCCTTCCATATTGCGCATGCCCAACTGATGGGCAATAGGCGTCAGCCGGATATCTGCATTATCCTGACGGAGCAAAATGCGGTATTCGGCCCGGGAAGTAAACATCCGGTAAGGCTCCTTGGTCCCCTTATTGATCAGATCATCGATCAGCACCCCTATGTAAGCATCAGAACGCTTCAAGACAAACGGCTCCTCTTCATTCACCTTTTGATGGGCATTGATCCCGGCTACTAACCCCTGGCAGCCTGCCTCTTCATAACCAGTTGTCCCGTTGATCTGTCCGGCAAAGAAAAGATTCTCTACCAACTTAGTCTCCAAGGTCACCTTTAATTGTGTAGGCGGAAAGAAATCGTATTCGATAGCATATCCGGGTCTGAACATCTTGGCATTTTCAAACCCTTCAATTTTTCGAAGCGCTTTATACTGTATATCTTCAGGTAGAGAAGAAGAAAAACCATTAACATAAATCTCGCAAGTATTCCACCCTTCAGGTTCTACAAACAACTGATGCCGATCTCGTTGCGGAAAGCGGTCGATTTTATCCTCGATAGAAGGACAATACCTAGGCCCAATTCCTCGAATGCGCCCGTTAAACATAGGGGAGCGGTCAAAACCGGTCTTTAGCAGTTCATGGACTTCATTGCTGGTGTAAGCCACATGACAAGGTTTTTGTTTTTCCAAAACAGGCGTATCGGAGAAAGAAAATTTGCTAGGGTTCTCATCTCCAGGCTGTAGTTCCATGCGGTCCCAATCGAGCGATCGCCCGTCAACCCTGGGCGGCGTTCCTGTCTTCATACGGCCGGATTCAAAGCCGAGTTCGACTAACTGCTCGGTGATGCCTTTAGCCGCCCGCTCGCCGGCGCGACCGCCGCCAAACTGCTTTTCGCCAATATGGATAAGTCCATTCAGGAACGTACCATTGGTCAAAACAACGGATTTACTCTCGATCTCCAGTCCCATGCCAGTACGCACGCCAGTGACCCGACCATCTTTTACGACGATCCCGGTGACCATCTCCTGCCAGAAATCAATATTGGGGTGTTCCTCCAGCATTAACCGCCACTTCGCTGCAAACAACATACGGTCACTCTGCGCTCTCGGGCTCCACATTGCCGGTCCTTTTGACAAGTTCAGCATTCGAAATTGTATCATCGTATGGTCGGTAACAATACCGGAATACCCTCCCAGCGCATCGATCTCCCGAACGATCTGGCCCTTAGCCACCCCGCCCATAGCCGGGTTGCAAGACATTTGAGCAATGGTATTCATATTCATGGTAACCAGCATAACCCGCGATCCCAAGTTTGCTGCCGCTACGGCAGCCTCACATCCGGAATGCCCGGCACCTACCACTATTACATCATATTTTGGAAACATAGACTAATTTTTTTCGATAGAATAACTTATAACTGAAGCAGTTGGTTCATTTTTGCTCCCATTAATAACTTTTTGTACTACAAAAGTACGGAAAAATGAAGACTGCCCATTTCTACCACCTGTTCTTTTGCCCTTGACTGGCTACTACTTTCATAGCCTACGCACTCCGATAGCCCATTCCAAAAACTCCGGCATTACTGCTCCCCAGGTTTTCTGATTGTGTTGTCCTCCTTCTACTTCTACATAAGTGATCTCTTTACCTTTTTTATACCCTAATTTTTCCAATTCTTTGATCAAATCCAGCGTATCGTCAATGGCATCAATAATACCATTCTTATTGCGGTCTTCCTTTTCATCATCGGTACCGGCCTGGAGCCAAAAGTGGAGGCCTTCCCGTTTTGGTCCTTTGGAAATAATCTCGTGCATGATCCGATTTGCATCGGGGTCTTTCTCTTCAAACGGCTCAGAACGCCACCAGAGGGATCCTGAAAACACCCCTACTCTACCGAAGTAGTTTGGATGATTCCAAACGATATCCAAAGCACTCAGACCGCCTAAAGAAAAACCGGCGAAGGTATTATATGCCGGTTCGATGCGGCAGCGGAAGTTATTGCGGAGGTAAGGGAGAAGTTCTCGCAGGATGAAGTGCGAATAATCCGCTGCCTTACTACCTCGATGTAGATAATCAGGAATATTGGCCGTACCATATTCGTGCATGCGGTCGCCGGCATAGATAGCAACCATGATGGTCGGAGTGATCATGTTTTGTTTGTAGAGCGACGTCAGGGTGGCCTCCATTTGGAGCGCTGGAAAATCCTGTCCGTCATTGAAATACACTACCGGATAGGGGCCATACCGTTTGAAATAATCGGGAGGGAGCAGAATATCGATCCGTACGTTGCGGCCCAGGTAACGCGAATCTATATTGGTTATCTGCTTTCCGGCCAAAGCGGATAAAGAAGAGCGCCAATAAGGCTTTAGAGATTTTTTGAATGTAAACAAAAACCGCTTGAGAATCGATTGCATCTTATTGATTTATAGATAATTGCGTAGCCATGCCCCACCTATAGGTGTGCCACACCTATAGGTGGGGCATGGCTACGCAACATAGGGTAACGAAAATCATCCCCAATTTTAGACAAATTGCCTACCTTTGCCCCAACGTTTATAAAAAACGTGAATATCGCAATTTAATTCATTTTAAATCAAGTAAAACGAAACCCTTCTCATGAAGAAAATCGGAATCCTTTTCGGACAGGAGAATACCTTCCCTCAAGCTTTTGTTGACCGGGTCAATTCCAAAAACGTCGATGGAGTTGAAGCTGAACTACTCACAGTCGATGAAGTCATCCAGGCAAGACCTACGCAATACGCCGTAATCTTTGATCGCATTTCTCAGGATGTGCCTTTTTACCGCGCTTATCTTAAAAATGCGGCACTTTGCGGCACAACCATCATCAACAACCCTTTTTGGTGGAGTGCCGATGAAAAATTCTTTAACAACTGTTTGGCTGAAACAATAGGCATTCCTGTACCCAAGACCGTCTTATTGCCCACAAAAGAACGACCCGACGAAACTACCGCCGACTCCTTCAGGAATCTCAAATTCCCTATGGATTGGGATGCTGTTTTTGATTATATCGGTGGCTTCCCCGCCTATATGAAGCCTCATGCCGGCGGCGGCTGGAAAAATGTTTACAAACTCAATAACCAGGAAGAGTTTTTCGCCGCCTATGGCGAAACGGGTAACCTGGTCATGATGCTACAAGAAGAGATCCAGTTCGACGCTTACTTCCGTTGCTACTGTATCGGCCGTAAACACGTGCGTATCATGAATTACGAGCCGCGCAACCCGCACCACCTTCGCTATGTTGCTGATCATGATGTATCGGATGAGCTAATGCAAACCATTCACGATTACGTATTAAAACTAAATGAAGCCCTGGGCTATGATTTTAATACGGTCGAGTTTGCCATCCAAGATGGCATTCCCTACGCTATCGATTTTTGCAACCCTGCACCAGATGCAGATGTACACTCTGTTGGTGAAGAAAACTTTGAATGGGTAGTGGAGTACTCCGCTCAGTTTGCTATTGAAAAGGCCCTGGAAAACAAAGAAGGTCAAACCAATATGGTTTGGGGTACGTTTATAAAAAATTCTGTTGCAGAAAATTCTGGTAGCGTATCCAAAGCGGCACCAAAGAAGAAAAAAGCTGCTCCTCAAAAGAAAGCGAAATCAACACCAAAGGCTACTCCGAAAAAAGAAGCTGGCACAAATGTTGAAGCTTCCAAATCAGACCTTTTTGCTTCAATCGGAAAAGCCAAGGCCAACCAAAAAGATGATCTCAAAAAGATCAAAGGAGTTGGACCAAAGCTGGAAAAAATGCTCAACGATATCGGCATTTTCACCTACAATCAAGTAAGTAAAATGTCTAAAAAAGAATACGAATTAGTTGATAGCATGCTCGATTCTTTTAAAGGTAGAGGTCAGCGGGATGACTGGTCAGGACAAGCAAAAAAGTTACTCGGTTAATTCCATTTCTTTAGAAAATGTTGAAAATGCATTTTAAAAAATTGTTTGGAAAAAGCTATCTTGTGGCAACGATTTTATCTATTCGTTGTTATATGTTGGCTTTTTCCAAAATTTAATTTTGAAATAATTGGCAAAATTATATCCGTATAAGTTTTTTGCCAGACTGGTTCGAAAGTAGCTTTAATGTAGTGTATCAACTTGTCAACTCCACTTACCTTCTTCACGGACTGGTACAACCGAAACAATAAGTAAAACAACATGGAGAAAACTAGATTATCCGTTGCT
>CAZHOV010000075.1:0-26258 GCA_964534315.1 uncultured Saprospiraceae bacterium
CCTTCTTTAGATTTCCCTTTGCTAGAATAATATGCTAAACCGAGAATCGCTGTTTATCTGACAGGCAGCGTCGGTCATTTGCGCAGTTTGTTCGGTCGCCTTATTTCAATCAGCAGAAAGAGTTGGTCAAGTTTATAGACTATTTGGAGGAGTATGTTTATGCACAAAGAATAGTGCCGACCAAGCAAGAAGCCTTTTTCTTTATTTTTGGAAAAGCGCCCTATAAGGATGGCAGAATGCGTTCGTTGATGAGTAGTTTGTTGCGGTTACTGGAGCAATTTATCGCGGTAGAAGTACTTGGAGAAGATGAGGATTGGAAAGATCGGCAAGTTATTCGGTATTACCGGGAGCATCAGTTGAGCAAGTTGTTTAAAAAAGAGTTGTCTAAAGCGAAGCAGCAACTAGAAAAACAGGATTACCGGGATTCTGGTTATTACGGAACTAAATATCACCTGGAATTGGAAGAATACTTGTTTGCTTCTACACAAAAGCGGATGGATAAACTGAATTTGCAACATATTTCTGATGCGATTGACTATGGTTATTTAATTTCCAAGCTTCGACATTCTTGTTTGGTGGTTTCGCATCAAGCGGTATACAGTAAAGACTATGAGTTAGGAATGTTAGAGGAAGTCATTGAATATGTGCGAAAGCATCAGTTATGGGAAGTTCCTGCCATCTCGGTTTACTACCATGGTTATTTGGCTTTGAGCAAACCATCGGAGCAGGAGATGTTCATTCGGTTTAAGGAAAACATATTTGAGTATGGACATTTATTTGAACCTACTGCTTTGCGTGATTTATATTTATTGGCCCTCAATTATTGTATACGCCAGTTAAATGCGGGACAGCCCGGGTTTGACCAGGAAGGGTTTGAGTTGTATAAGCGCGGTTTAAAGACAGAGGCATTAATGGATCAGGGGGTGCTTTCGAGGTTTACCTTTAATAATATTGTAGGGATGGGGGTAAAGGTAAAAGCCTATGTTTGGCTTGATTGGTTTATGGATACATATGCTCATCATTTAGAGAAACGATACCAGAAAGACACCGTTGCGTTTAACAGGGCCAGGTTAGCTTATGCCTTAAAGCAATATGAGCAGGCATTAGACTATTTGCAGGAAGTCGATTTTTCTGATCTATTGAACACCTTGATTGCCAAAACGCTTCAGTTAAAGATTTACTATGAGTTAGAGGCTTTTAAGTTATTAGATGCTCATCTGGATTCCATGCGGATATATATCAGGCGTAAGAAGGTGATTGGTTATCATAAAGAGAATTATTTGAATATTATCCGTTTAGTGAACCGAATGGTGTCTGTCAATTTTTACGATAAAGCTGCATTGAGCCAATTGAAGCAAGAGATCGAAGGGGCAGAGCCATTGACGGAGAAAGAGTGGTTATTGAGGTGCCTGGAGGGGTTGGCGGGGTAGGTGGAGTACATGTATAGGTGGACTGCACCTAGCTTAGGTGGAGTCCACCTATACGTGTACTCCACCTACGCGAGGAAACTTCTTCCGCTAAGATTTACTAGGAGAATTTTTAAGTTACGGGTGTAAGTGATTATAAGTCAGTGATTTAGGGTTTTTTCGCCAGAAAGTTGGATTGTTGGATTCCCTCCACTTATAGGTGGAGGGATTAATGCTAGATAGGAAGCGGTTTTGGGGCAATTAGGTGTGGCACACCTATAGGTGTGCCACACCTATAGGTGGGGCACGCCCCCCCTATTGCATTGCCATTTTTCCTCTTCCCATCAACTCCCCATCTTGAGTGATCGTGAAGAAATACAGACCTGCCGGCAGGTTTTCCCTGTTAAATTGATATTGATTGGATTGGATTTGATCTTGTTTGATCAAGGCTCCCTGTTGATTGAAAAGCTGGAACCGATAATCCTTCCCTGGCTGGTGATCAATCTCAAAGTAGGTGTAATCAGCGAATGGATTCGGAGCAACGTTAATTAAAGATGTTTGCGTGTTTACATTCGTAGGTTCTTCTATACTGACCAAGGTCAGTTCTTCCCCTATGGTGTTCCAGGTGGTATTGGTGCGGATGGGTTCGTTAAAGTCGAAATAGATGTCTGCATTATTTTCGATAACGGTTCCGATCGGATTGTCTGGTTTTTGGCTAATCCGGAATTTGACATATCCCTGGGAGGCCAGTTCATCCTGATCTTTGGGCGGGAGTAAGATATCGTTGAAGGTAAAGATAATGACATCTTCGTTTTGGATTTCAAAGCTGTATGGATGACTACTTGCGCCTGGTCTGATAGTCGTCATATCTAAGTGATTAGAAATAGAATCTACGATCACCACAGTAAAAGCCGTATCGGTACCCTCATTTTGGAAACGAATCAGGTATTCCAGGTCTGTATTGGCCTCTAAATAGTGCTCTTCTTCTCTTCCTTTAGGAAATGCTTGCTTATCATTAGGGTCCCAGGAGCCCACATTTTCCTGGCAATCGATAGAGATAAAGGGATCAGCATCGTTTTGAGGGTATTGAATGACATAGCCCATACTCCCTAATGAATCACATCCTTCCACAAAAGCTGAAGGATTATTGCTTCCAGGGTGGTAGGGTGCCTGATCAACTTCAATACGATAGAAAGAACCGTTGGCATCAACGATGACGGTATCGGTTTCTCCGGGTGCTGGCTGAGAATTATCCTGCAGTAATACCATATGGTCCTCAATTACAATGAATGACACCGGAATAGGCAGGTTGCCGGTGCCTGTGTTTGTGATCAAGAAGAGTACTGAATCTCCGGTGCATATGGCTTCTGCCGAAAGACTGGCACCAGACCAAAGCGGATCAATAGGTACACAGAGCGAGTCAGGGTAGATGCGGGCTTCGGAACAGTGGGTTTGGCCCAGGACGGTAGAATCGCAATCGACATAAACGACCATATCAATTGTTCCGCATTCAAAAGGTTCTATGTCTCCAAGGTGATAGAAAATGGAATCGCCCACAATGCTATCCCATGCTGGAGTGCTGGAGACAGCAGACAGATAAGGGTCGAGTTGGACAATGATATAGGCATCTTCTGCAGTAGTCGTACCGTTATTACAATAGCTGACATTATAATCGTTATCGAAGCAGCGACGTAGAAAGCCTGTTCCCAGGTCTACTTCCAAATAAGGGCAATTGGCGACGGCTTCTATGGAGAAGTCGTATTCGAGGCTATCATAAAAAGTAGAAAAGGAAAAAGAAATAGAATCCTGGCAGGGATCCCATAAGTTATTGGGTTCGATTAGGTCGATAAGGTAGCTTCCGGTATCTACCTGGAGATTGTAGTGGCCGGAGGAGTCGGAAGCGCTGTAAAAGGAGAGACTGTCGGAGGTGCGGGTAGCTTTTACATACCAGTTGACAAGTGGTGTTTCTAAGGAATCAATGGTACAGGAGAGGTTAGAATCTATTTTGATCTGTCCGTTGAGATTATTGGAAAAGGTATTACCCAGAGAGTCGGCCAGAAGGAGGAAGCCATTATCTCCACGCCAGCCTGCAAGGGCAACAAAGCCATCATTAAGGAGTTGGAGGTCGAAAGTGAATTCGTTTTGAAAAGGGGTGGTTAATACGGGTTTAGAAAGCAAGATCGTACCACCTGGAGCAATTTTAAGGATTGCCGGGTTGGCAATTCCCCAGCCTAGAGAAGGGTCGACGGTTGTTGGGTTACCTTTGTAGTGGATGTATGCAGTAATGATATTCCCGTTAGTGTCTTCTGCCAGATTATAGCTTTGGTAAAGATTGGTAAGAGCCCAGAAATAATTGCTTGGTCCAAAGCCTGTAGTCGAATAGTCAATAGTCGTCCATAATTCATTCCCGATGGAATCGGTCTTAGAAACAGCGACTGGATTGGATTGGGTTGGGAAAATATTATTATAACCTTGCCCGCATATAGCGTATCCGCCATCGTTGGTAGTGATTAATGCTTTAGGAGCATTGATGGAATCAGAAACAGTTGAGGTCCAGTTAAATGTTCCGTCGGGGTTGGTGCCGATCAGCTTTATGCTACCAGTAGCTTGTTGGATCAGTAGAGTGAAACCGCCATTGGGAGCTTCTACCATATCATGAACTTGCTCCGCAATAGTGGTATCGCCAAGATTAGAGGTCCAAACGGTATTTCCGTCATTATCGAGTTTAAAGAGTTGAACGTATTCGGTATCATAGCCAGCTACTGCAATATGGTTGTCGGAGGTATTGACAATCGGAAGTATTTTATTGGGGTTGAAAAGGTTGAGATCAGAAAAACCCTTTTCCCAAACCAGATTTCCATTGGGGTCTACTTTAACGACTTTAAAGGAATTTGACCCCAGGTGATCTGTGAATACATAGCTACTATCATTGGTTTGGGTTAGATGCTCCCCTCCATCTGTATATTTCCAGATGGGGTTACCTTGCTCATCCGTTTTGATCAACTGATTCGTTGCCAAAAGGGCGTATCCGCCATTGATGTCTTTTACCATATCATTGATTCTGGCATCATGATAAGTTTGCACCCACCCTTGGGCAGAAAGTAAGAAGAAGATGGAGCTAGTACTCAATAGCAATGTGATCAGTACAAATTGGAAAATTCTTTTATTCATGGCGTTAATTTGTTTCAAGATAAAAACTTTAAAAAATCATGTTTAAGAAGGCGGTCAACAGCGCTGAATTTATTCGAAGAAGCCCTCTTTTTTATTCACAATACAAATATTCAATAAAAGGACAGGGGAAACAAAGACAGAAATGTATATTTGTGCAGATTAATTAGCTAGGAAAGATTGTTTTTAAAGTCGATGAAGATTTTTTTATAAAATGTATTAATTTTTTTATAATTTGAAAATGCCAGTGTGGCACATCTATAGATGTGCCACACCTATAGGTGGGGCATTTTTAATAATTACACCGGTATTTTAACACTGTTAAATAGAAAGTACCACTATGTCGAAACTATTTCTGCTATTAGAGAAATTGGAGCGTAAAGAATGGACCAGGCTCGAGAAGTTTGTCCGGTCTCCTTACTTCAATCAGCGGCAAGATGTGGTGAAGCTGCTCGTGTTTATTAGGGCCTGCTTTTTCGATTATGGCATAACGCCTTCCAAAGAAAAGATGTTTGACGAGGTTTATCCGGGGGAAGCATTTTGCGATCAGAAAATCAGGACTATAATGTCGCAGTTGCACCGGCTATGCCTGTTTTTTCTGACGATTGAATCGTTTAGGGAGGAGCAGATAGAACAAAAGATCACTCTGGCAAAGGTCTTACGTAAAAAGCGTTTGGATAAGCATTATAAAAAGAACCTTAAAGAAGGGATTAAAAAATTGGCTAATATCGGTCTTCAAAATGCTGATTTTTACCAATACCAGTATTCGTTGCAAGAAGAGGAGTATCGTTATTTGGCTGCCCAGAAACGGCTTGGAGAGTTTAATTTACAGTCGATCGCAGATAATCTCGATATCTCTTACTTGGCTCAAAAGCTGCGACAAGCCTGCCTCATTTTATCTCACCAGGCGGTATACAAAAAAGAATACGCACTCGGACTAATCAATCCATTATTACCCCATTTAGAAGATTCGAAATACCTGGAAATTCCGGCAGTGTCACTCTATTATTATGCGTATAAAATGCTAACAAAGCCTGATCAAATTCAATTTTTTGATCAGTTAAAGACCAATATTTTTCAGTATAGCGGTCAGTTTCCCCGGGACGAAGTACGAGATCTATACCTATTGGCCATTAATTATTGTATCAAACAATACAACCGAGGGAATCCGGCCTTGCTTAAAGATGAATTTGAACTATATCAGGATGGTTTAAAGAAAGAGGTATTTATTCAGGAGGGAATTATGTCGCGTTTTACCTATCTGAATATCACGACCATTGCGTTGGCTTTGAAATCTTATGATTGGCTGGCTTCTTTCATTGATACTTACCGGTCCAGGCTAGAGAAACAAGGCCAGGAGGCTATTTACAGCCTTTGTAAAGCAAGGCTTCAGTATCAGCTGAAGGAATATGATGCAAGCCTTAAATTACTTCAAAAGGCTAATTTCAAGGACTTTTACCTCAATTTATCCGTGCGTACCCTCATGTTAAAGATCTATTATGAGTTGGAAGAGTTTGATGTTTTATGGTCCCATCTTGACGCAATGAAAGTCTTTATTCGTCGAAAGGAGTTCATGGGCTATACCAAAGAAAATTATTTAAATACCATTCGTTTTATGCAACGCATTTTAGAGTTGCCGCCTGGCGATCGAGAGCAAAGAAAACGTTTAGCTGATCAAATAAAGGAAGCGAAGTCGGTGGCGGAGAAGGCCTGGTTGTTGGGGTTGCTTTAAGCATGCCCCACCTATAGGTGTGGCACACCTATAGATGTGCCACACCTAACCGCCTAAAAATCAAACCGGTGCCCATTTTCCTTCAGCCACTTTTCATGCTCCCTGTACTCAGGCATCGCATCCTCCACCAGCTTCCAAAACCGGTGTGAATGATTGGCTTCAATCAAATGGGCTAATTCGTGAATAATGACGTAATCAATCACTTCCTCAGGGGCAAATAGCAAGCGGGTAGACAGGTTAATGTTACCGCTGGAAGAACAACTGCCCCAACGACTGGATGTGTACTTAAGCTTTACTTGTTGAATGGGTTTCTGAAAATACTGCTGATTGAGTTCAGCTACCCGCCGCGTAATGTGAGGATGGAAATCTTTGGCGATGATACGGCTGAGCAGCGTGCGCAAACTTTTTTGCGTGACGTCTTCGGGATGATGATTGCTCAACTCTATGGCAATTACATTTCCATGCAACTGCGCTTTGTGCGTAGCGCGGTCAACATAAGTGATCCGCAGCTGGTACTCCCGCTCTCCTACCTTCAAAACCGATCCGTCTTCATACTCCTTCCTCCGGTAGCGCTCGGCTAGTTCCGGAGATTTTTGGATCTTTTTTTCCAACGTCGTATGAAACCAGTCCATATACTCAACCCGCTGGCGGCTGGACAAAGAACGCGGTAATCTGAAAATAACGTGCTCTTTGCCAAAACTAAACCGGGCATTCCGCCGCACTTCATGATGAATCTTGACAGGAATGCTATGTCCGACTATCTGGAGTGTTTGATATTCTGTTCGGGTTCTCCTTTTCATTTTTTAGGTCTTGTTTATGATCCGTTTTCTCTCCTTATTTTCCAAATTTCCATCATTCCAATTCATGTGGTTTGCCCCACCATTGAAATGGTAGGTTGATAATTTTATTCTTGCCAGGTTGTTTTCATTTCGAGCCACGCTTTAGCTATTAGCCTCCATTCTTTTTTTCCTACTTTCCAATATTCCAACTTTCCAATATTCCAATATTCCAACTTTCCAATATTCCAATCCTCCAATATTCCAATATTCCAATATTCCAACTTTCCAATATTCCAACTTTCCAATCCTCCAATATTCCAATATTCCAATATCCCTTACTTTTCTTAATAAAATGTTAAAATTTGTCTCCTCCCAAAAAAAGTACTACTGTTTTTGTGACCTTTTTGATTCTCAAGTTACTCCTAAGTAGATGGACCGTAGAATGAGTATGGTTAATTGGTGGTCTTCCCTCGGGAAGGCCGCTTTTTTAATTGGCCTAAAAGCCACTTTTTTTCAGTTAACACCGCCTCCGCTTGAATAGTTGTCTCCAGCTTATCTTTTTCCGTTCGGTCATATGGATTTAAAGCTACTAACTTTTGGGTGTATTTGATGATGTTTTGGTAATTAGTTTTGTGATAACCTAGCATTTTCTTGCGATTAATGAAGGTGCGCAGGGCATCCAGGTGAGATTGAAGTAGATCGTATTCACCAAGTTCGTAATAGGTTTTGAGTTGAATGACTTTTGTGGAAAGATTGAGCAAAAGGTCGGAAAAGTGGGTTTGCGAGAGCAGTTTTAGTACTGTATCATAGTTCTTTTTATAATACTCCAGCCGGGTACGATTAAATATATAAGATGCCTCCTGGTGTTCCTTGGGGAGGTACTTTTTGTACTGTTCAATAAATTGCTCGGACCACTGAAATTCTCCGGCAATAATCGCCATTGCCGTACAATTATGGTAAGAAAACCGAGATAACAGACCTTCCTCCAGTAAATACGCATGATCTAATGCCATTTGATAAAGGTCTAACGCTTCCGAAGAGTATTGTTCTTTTCCGGTATTCTGTTTCTTAATGCAATAATTGATCGCCATCAAAAAGATATCCCGGATCTCTCCTTGTGGAAATTTACGGTGATGCTCCAGGACCAACATTTTCAGATGAGTGAAGTTGGTCTCCTTTTCAGGGTGTTTTAACGCCTGATAACCATAAAAGTAAATAGCTACTGCGGGAATATCCAGAAGTTGTTCTCTTTGTACAAAGACAATCAACTCTTCCATGAAGTCAAGCTTATACGTTTGATTAGCTACCATTTGATGAGCCTGTGTCAGGCAGGCGTGCCGCAATTTTTGAGTGATATAAGCCAGGTCCATAGTCGACGATAATTCCTGCAGGTTAAGATTGTCCATGCGTTTTAAGGAAGAGGCAAGTTTATATTCTTCCTGCTGAAGAGCAAAGGTGTGTTGAAAATATTCCGCATTCCGGATCAGCGATTTATGTTGTAAATCATAACCTTTACGGATCGCTTTTTTGAAAGGTTTCTCAAGTTTTCGGCGGCGGTATTCTCCGGCAAGGAGCCGTTGCCATAATTGATCATCGTTTTGAAAAGTTTGAATGACCAGAAAAGCTTCCAACTGCTGGAGCAATAAATTCATCAATGCATCCAGCCTCTTGGTTGTTTTTTGCTTTTTTGGAAATAATTGTTGAAGTACCGTCTCTTTGTCCGGAATCGAGTGTAGCCTGTTTTTTCGACACTCAATAAATTGCCAAAGCCTAACAATCTCCTGATTTTCATTAAAATAAGATGAGTTAATAAAACGGCTGAATAGTCGCCATTCTTTGGCTGATAAGGTGTGCAGTACCTGGAAAAGACGGCTATTTATCATATTTATAAAAATAATATTAAAATAAAAATAATGTTTATAGTATGTTGTTTTACAGGTATTTAATTTGTTTTTTATCCAAATTTATAAAAAATATTGGTAATTTTTGATTTTTGCTTCCTGTAAAAAAGATTGAATTTTTGTAGTGTCAGAAAAAAGAAATGAATCAGAAAAAATTTATACCATGAATAACAAGCTATTTTTACTATTTGCACTACTTACTATTTTTCTTTTAGGAAGCTCTTCCTCCAATGCACAAGGTTGGAAGTGGTTTTATGGAGAACCAGGAAATGATCAGGGAAGAGGGCTAGCCGCAACGCTGGATGGAGGATTTATAGCCTGCGGTGATTTTGGATTTTACAATCCGGATGGAGTGCCGCAAGGATATCTCGTCCGAACTGATCAAAACGGGATTAAAATCTGGGAACAAGCGTATGATTCTACAGGTTCGCTGTTTGAGGTGATCCAATTTGACGATAGCACATTTGTTGCTGCCGGAAAAAGAAATAATAAAGCCTGGGTTTTAGGAGTGGATGCCTGGGGAAACGAACTCTGGAATGCTATTTTACCCAATTCGAATACAGGATCGAGATATACCGATTTAAAACAATTATCAGATTCTACCTTCCTTGCAGCGGGCAACCAAACCCAGGCTGGATGTAACTGCGAAAAGGTCTTGCTTACGAGGTATGACAAAGCGGGGAATCTCCTTTGGTCCAATATATTTGGAGGATCAGGATCTTTTTATGTCGAAGGTTTGGAAGTAACCACTGACGGGTATTATTTAGTGACCGGCTGGCGGATTGGGCCCGGTGGTGCTGCAGCCTTTTTAATCAAAATAGATGAAAATGGGAACTTGATATGGCACGAGGATATTTTGGATGACCCCAACAGTATAGATATTAGTTATGATGTTATTCAGACAGCAGATAATAATTATTTGCTTACCGGACAGACCGATACGTCCACTTCAGTTGCCAATCCTATTATGTTCGTATTAAAAACTGATCAAAACGGAACTATTTTATGGGAGTATTATCATCCGACACCCGAATTAAAATCTATTGGATATTCCTTATATGAAAAAGCTAATCAGAATGTAATCGTAACCGGAACCATCACCGAAAATATTGGAGGTAATGCTGCCGCTTTAACGGAAATTACACCTTCGGGTACAGTACTTTGGGAGGAAACATATGATTGGATAGCTCCTGTTTTTACCTGGGGAGCCGATCTGGTAGTTCTTCCGGATGAAAAAATTGTAGTAACCGGATCTGCTGCACCAAATGGCCATTATGAATTGCTGCTCTTCAAAACTGATAGCCTCGGGGTTTTATTCTCCAATGAGATCAACGGCTCCATCTTCTTTGATGAAAACCTCAACTGTGCAAAAGATAATCCGGAAGTACCCATGGAAGGTTGGATAGTCAATCTTGCAGGAGATGAAACGCTATACACGGTCACGGACACCAACGGAGACTATTCCTTTACCGTAGATACAGGTAATTACGCGGTCTCAGCAACCTATCCCAATCCTTATTGGGAGGCTTGCAACGACTCTATTCCAGTTTCCATACCTGCTTTCTACACTACTATTGAAGAAGATTTTCCGATGCAGGCGGTTGTAGATTGCCCTTACCTTTGGGTAGATATTTCAACACCCTTCTTACGTCGCTGTTTCCCGAATACCTATTATCTGGATTACTGTAATCTCGGTCCCGTTACCGAAGATAGTGTCCACATTGAAGTGACCTTCGATCAGTGGTTGTCCGTAGATAGCAGTAGCGTACCTTGGACCAATGTAAACGGCAACACCTACACCTTTGATATTGGCACCTTAGCATTTGGTGAATGTGGAGTAGTCGAAATTTACACTTATCTCGACTGTGATTCTACAGTTTTGGGACAAACACATTGTGTTGAAGCCCATATTTTTCCGGATTCCCTTTGCCTACCAATAGATCCGCTTTGGTCAGGTGCAAGTTTGGAAGTCAGTGCGGAGTGTGACGGAGATAGTATCCTATTTGAAATCCTTAATGCCGGGCAAGGGGATATGCAAAATTCGGAACACTATATTATCATCGAAGATCATGTGATGCTACAATCTAATGATAGTAACTTCCAGTTAACTAGTGGAGAATCTATCCAGATCAATATTCCTGCTAATGGCTCTACCTTTAGATTGGAAGTCCCCCAGGAAGAGGGTCATCCCGGGTTCAGTATGCCTGCAGTCACTGTCGAAGGATGTGATGACGGCAGCGGCATGATCAGCCTGGGCTATGTCACCCAATATGTTGAAGATGATGCCAACCCGTTTATCTCTATCGACTGTCAGGAAAACATCGGCGCCTATGATCCGAACGATAAAATGGGTTACCCAAAAGGCTATATGGAAGATCACCTCATCGAAGCCAATACAGATATTGAATACAAAATCCGTTTTCAAAATACCGGAACAGACACGGCCTTCAGAGTTGTGATTCTCGATACGCTGTCTACCTTTCTCGATCCGGCAAGTATAGTACCCGGTGCCAGTAGTCACCGCTATGAGTTTGACATTCTGGGCAGCGGTATATTGCAGTTCACCTTCAATGATATTATGCTTCCCGATAGCAATGTCAACGAACCGGCTTCACATGGATTTGTCAAGTTTCGCATATCCCAGCAGCCCGATCTGCCCGACGGTACCGAAATCTTCAACGATGCCGCGATTTATTTTGACTTTAACGAACCAATCATAACGAATACCACCGTTCACCGAATAGGAGAAGGCTTTATTATGGTGAGTGTTGATCCGGAGCCTGAATATCCGGAGGCTCAGCTGCAAGTGTCGCCAAATCCATTTTCAGATTATACAACCTTTAGCTTTGAAAACCTAAACAACCGCGTTTTAAATTTCGAGGTGTACGACCAGTCGGGAAGAATCGTTCGAACGCATACATTCAGGGGCAATTCGTTCGAGTTCCACCGCAATGGGCTTCCTGCTGGTTTGTACTTTTTTAGGGTATTTGGGGAAGATGGAGTGATCGGGAGTGGGAAGATGGTGGTGTATTAAAAAATATAGAGCCGTAAAAAATTTCAAGGAATTTTTTACGGCTCTAAAAAGAACTAACTAATACTATAAATACTTATTCTGCGATTACCTCAAAGTTCAGATTAGGTTGAACTTTGGGATGTAGGTTTAATGTAGCGACGTAAGCGCCGACCGTTTTCACTTCTTCGGGAAGTTCAATGACTCGCCGCTCGATATCAATATCAAATTGTTCTTTAAGAGCTGTTGCCAGTTGAATATTGGTAACGCTACCAAAGATCTTTCCGCTGGTACCGGCTTTTGCGCCAACTTTTAGTACTTTACCTTCTAGTTGTTCAGCAATTTCACGGAATACGTCCAGCTTTTTCTCTAGTTCTTCAGCTTCTTTGCGCTTAATATCCTCTAATTTTCCACGATTGGTTTCGTTGGCGATGATGGCCAGCTTTTGAGGGATGAGATAGTTCCGGCCATAACCATCCTTCACGGAGACAATCTCGTGCTTTTGGCCTACCTTCTCTATATCTTGAAGAAGAATGATTTCCATTTTTATAGATTTAGGTTGAATGATTCAACGGTTAACCAAATATTCTTATTTCAATAAATCAGTTACATAAGGCAACAAGGCAAGGTGACGAGCACGCTTCACCGCAGTAGAGATTTTTCGCTGATACTTTAGCGAGTTGCCGGTAATGCGACGCGGAAGGATCTTACCCTGATCATTTACAAACTGAATAAGAAAATCCGGGTCTTTGTAATCAATATATTTGATGCCGTATTTTTTGAATCGGCAATATTTCTTTTTCTTTTGTCCAATTTTAGGATTACTCAGAAATTTGATATCGTCTTTAGATGCCATTTTTTTAATTTTTGATGAAGGGTTTACGAATTAGTTACTACTCCTCTTCTGAAGGAGTTGTTTTGGTCTCAGAAGCTGGTTGCTTCTTCTGTTCATCCACTTTCTTTTCGACACTTGCTTTCCTTTCCTTTCTCGGTTGGTCGCGATTGTCTCTGCGATCATTTCTTCGCCTATCATCTTTCTCTTCTTTTTTGTCTTTCTTTTTCTTGCTCTTACCGATCAGACCGTCACGCTTGTCTTGATTGTATTTTACACCATATTTATCAAGCTTGCAGGTTAGAAACCGCATGATGCGCTCGTCTCTGCGCAATGCAAGTTCTAGTTTGGGAATGAGCACCCCGGTCTCAGAGGCAAATTCAATAGAATAGTAAACGCCTGAAGAGCGATTGTTGAGGGGATAGGCCAGCTGGCGCAATCCCATTTCATCCACATGAACGATCTTGCAGCCTTCATTCTGCAAGTGATCGACATATGTCTGAGCTGCCGCTTTAATTTCATCGCCCGACAGCACTGGATCTACGATGAACGTTACTTCGTAATTACGCATTAATTAAATTTTAATCATTTTTTTATTAAAAAGGTTTGCAAAGGTAGTTATTTATATTATAAAAACCAAAGCCTTAATACATTAAAGCGCTCTCTAATTAGGTAGCTAGTGTTTAAAAAGAATAAGGCCAAATAATTTTCAGTGCTTTTATCCACTTACCAAATAAAATCTTACTTTTAACGCACAATTGAAAGTTAAAGATTTGACGCACCCATGGTAAACAAGCATCGTGGCTCATTTGCACTCCTCTCCTCCCTCTTTTTTATGTGGGGATTCATTACCGTAATGAATGATGTGTTGATCAACACATTCAAAGGCATCTTTGAGCTTACGCCTGTTCAACGATCATTAGTACAGTTCTCTTTTTTTGGTGCTTTTTTTATTGTTTCACTCATCTATTTTTTGATTTCTTCGAGTCGGGGCAATGATCCCATCAATAAAATTGGGTACAATACGGGGATGGCCATCAGCTTGTTTGTTTGTGGGATAGGATGCCTTTGCTTCTTTCCTGCAGCTCTTGTAAGTTCCTATACTGCTTTCCTTACAGCTCTTTTTATTTTAGCCTGTGGGGTAACCTTACTTCAGATCTGCGCTAATCCGTATGCTGCTATTTTGGGATCGCCTGAGTCGGCGTCCGGGCGGTTGAATCTGGCTCAGGGGCTTAACTCTCTGGGCACTACCCTGGGCCCCCTGGTCGGAACGATTCTGATCTACAAAATTTTTTCACAAGGGGAGCAAACGCCGGCATCGGTCGGAAAAACCTACCTTATCTACGGCCTGTTTTTTATCGCACTGGGCCTTTTAGTCCTTATCCGGAAAATGCCCTCTTTTGTCAATCCCGAAATGATAGAACCCGGATTTAAGGTGTTGAAGTTTCGCCATCTTCGCCTCGGTGTGTTGGCTATCTTCTTCTATGTCGGTGCTGAAGTTTCGGTCGGTAGCTGGTTGGTGGAGTTTCTTAAGTCGGATACCGTCATAAGAATGGAAGAGGCTGAAGCCAGTTATTTTCTTTCCTACTTTTGGGGCGGACTGATGATCGGAAGGCTTATGGCAAACTTCTCATTGGATAAATCACTCTCCAAAACGGTTCGATATCGTAACCAAGCGCTGGTTTCTGCCGGAGTGTTTTTGTTGATCTATTTCGTTACCAGCATCAAGTATGAGCAAGGTGCATTCCAGCTACAGTTTCTCCCTTTTGGTGAAGTATTTTTATTTTTAGTTTATCTTCTGTTACAATTGGCCGCTTTTTCCTTAAGCAAGGGAGATGCAGCCAGAGCGTTAGTCGTCTTTTGCATTTGCAATGGCGTCTTGTTACTTATCGCCATGTTTTCGAGTGGGGTGATTGCCTTTTGGTCATTGGTAGGAACTGGCTTATTCTTTTCCATTGGCTGGTCAAATATTTTTACATTAGCCATCCGGGACCTCGGCAAATATACCAGCCAGGGGTCATCATTACTAGTCATGGCAATAGTAGGAGGAGCTATTATCCCTTGGTTACAAAGTCAGGTAATTCAATTTCAAAATATTCAATTATCCTTTTTTATTCCGTTATTAGCCCTCGGCTATTTGATCTTTTATGGAATAGAGGGATACAAAATAAAAAGTGTTCATTCATGAATTTTGTATTAGGAATTGACATCGGAGGAACCAACACGGTTTTTGGAGCGGTAGATCGCGATGGTAATATTTTAATAGAAGGTGAAATGTCTACAACGGTAGCCAAAGAAGCCCCTGAATTTTTTAGATTACTTTCGCTGGAAATTCACAAAAAGCTAACCGAAAGGGATCTTGGCGACCCTATCGGTATTGGGGTGGGCGCACCCAATGCCAATTATTACACCTGCAATATTGAGTATCCGCCCAACTTGTCGTGGAAAGGGATCACCAACATCTACGACATGCTTAACCCCTACTTCAATGTTCCTATTGTCAGTACCAACGACGCCAATGCGGCGGCATTGGGCGAGATGCTATACGGCAATGCGAAAGGCATGAACAATTTCATGCAGGTAACCATCGGCACAGGGCTGGGCGGTGGCCTGATCGTCAATGGAGAATTGGTATATGGAAAAGACGGATTTGCCGGCGAACTGGGCCATATGAGATGTATCCGCATGGACCGTCGATGTACCTGCGACCGTATGGGATGCCTCGAAACGTATGTGTCCGCCAGAGGAATTGTAAAAACATTTGTCGAACAGCATTCGGAAGAGGAACAAAAAAAGCTTGACATTCCAAACCTTTCTGTTAAAGCTATTGCTGACATGGCCCGAAACGGCAATGAATATGCCCTAAAAACATTTGACGAAACGGCTTATGTACTAGGCGAACACCTTGCGCAAGTCGTCAACCTGCACAGCCCCGAGGCGGTCATCCTCTTCGGAGGAATTTGCCGGTCGGCAGAGCTTTTTCTTAAGCCGGTCAAAAGTTATATGGAAGAAAATGTTATGAAAATTTTTAAGGATAAAGTGAAAGTAATGTCCTCCGGCTTGCTCGACCTGAATGCCGCCGTGCTTGGCGCTGCCGCCCTGATTTGGAAGGAGTTGTTTGACCTTGAAACCATTTCTGACTTTTAGCGCAAATTAACCTTAGGGATGCAACATTTATCTATGAGAATAACAGGACTCCTCTTTTGTTTATCTATACTGATCGCCTGTCAAACAGATAAGGAAACGCCATCAGATGACAATCTTATTGATATTCCCCGGCATCAACTAGTAAATCCGTTTATTGGCACCGGCGGTCATGGGCACACCTTCCCCGGCGCTACCACTCCCTTCGGGATGGTGCAACTTAGTCCAGATACCCGGCTGGAAGGCTGGGATGGTTGTGGCGGATATCACTATACAGATTCCATCATCTACGGTTTTTCACATACCCACCTCAGCGGTACAGGTGTTTCTGATTATGGCGATATTCTTCTTATGCCTACATACGACGATTTTGTTGTTAATGGTTATGATGAAGGCACTTATGAAACCTCCTATGCCTCTACCTTTTCCAAAGAAAATGAAAAAGCCTACGCAGGTTATTACTCCGTTTTACTCGATCGTCATCAAATCCAGGTAGAATTAACGGCAACCCCTAGAGTGGGGGTCCATCGGTATACTTTCCCGGAGAAAGGTTCCAATCGCAAGGTAATCCTCGATTTGGATCATCGCGATCCGGTAATCGAAGCTTCTCTGAAAATCGTCGGTGACAATGAAATTCAGGGCAAACGTCTCTCCAATGCCTGGGCCAAACAGCAAGAAACCTATTTTGTAGCCCGGTTTTCCGAACCAATCGCAGGCGTCTTGGTGAAGATGAAAAAGGAACAAGCAGATACGTATACAGATATTAATAATCCTGATCAAGAAATTTCAGGCAAGGATATTCGCGCCGTTCTGGATTTTGGCTTGTCGCCTACGGACGAGCCATTGGTGGTTCGCGTAGGGATCAGCGGGGTAAGTATTGAGGGCGCCCGCAAAAACCTCGAAGCTGAAGTCGATCATTTCGATTTTGACAAAGTGGAACAAGATGCTACTCGCATGTGGGATAAAGCTCTCTCAAAAATCAGCTTGACCAGTGAGAATAAGGATCGACAAACCATCTTTTATACGGCCCTTTACCATTCCATGATCGCTCCAAACCTCTTCTCTGATGTGGATGGCAGTTACCGGGGTATGGATTTTAAAACCCATAGATCAAAAGGAAGAAGACATTATACAGTCTTTAGCCTTTGGGATACTTTCAGAGCTACTCATCCGCTTTTTACCATTATTGAAAGAGAGCGTACGCTCGAATTTGTAGAAACCTTCCTGGCCCAGTTCGAACAGGGCGGTATCTTACCCATATGGGAATTAAATGGCAACTACACCGGTTGCATGATAGGTTATCATTCGATTCCTGTTATTACCGATGCTTACGTAAAAGGGATTACCGATTTTGATACGGAAAAGGCGTTAATGGCTATGAAACTTTCTGCCGAGCAAGACCATTTAGGTCTGGACGCTTACAAAAAGCAAGGGTTTATCGGTGCCGGAGATGAGGCAGAATCCGTTAGTAAAACCCTGGAGTATGCCTATGATGATTGGTGTATTGCCATGATGGCAAAAGAACTCGGAAAGGAAGAGGATTATAAAAATTATGTACAACGAGGGCAGTTTTATAAAAACCTTTACGATCCTCAAACAGGTTTTTTCAGAGCTAAAGTAAATGGTGGCTGGTTTGGTCCTTTCCGGCCTGAAGAGGTCAATTTTAACTATACAGAAGCCAATGCCTGGCAGTACTCCCTTTTTGCTCCCCAGGACATCAATACCCTAATTAATTTAATGGGCGGGGATGAAGGATTTGAGCAACACCTCGATAATCTTTTTACCACCAGCAGCGAAACCTCCGGACGGCAACAGGCAGATATCACGGGGCTCATCGGGCAGTATGCCCATGGTAACGAGCCCAGCCACCACATGGCCTACCTGTACAATTACATCGGAAAACCCTGGAAGGGACAAGAACGCATTCATCAAATTCTTACTCAGTTATACACCAATGCTCCTGATGGATTGTCAGGCAACGAAGATTGTGGTCAGATGTCGAGTTGGTATGTGTTAAGTGCGTTGGGTTTCTATCCGGTTACGCCGGGCTCGAAGGATTACGTTTTGGGTACCCCATTGATGGGGGGAGACATTCAGTTGGAAAATGGGAATACCTTTTCGATAAAGGCAGAGAAAACGAATGAAAAAGACTTCTACATTCAGCAGGTTACCCTCAATGGAGAGTCCTATTCGAAATCTTACATTACTCATGATGATATTATGAAAGGAGGAGAATTGGTTTTTGAATTAGGAAGTACACCGAATAAAAGCTGGGGGACAGAGCCGTCCGATCGTCCAAAAGCAGTAATTCGAGAGCCTAAGCTGATAGCCGTACCCTTTTTTGAAGCCAATACCCGAACCTTCATTGATGACTTGGAAGTAAAAATTGGACATTTGGATAAAGCATCATCCATTTTTTATACCCTTGATGGTACCGACCCATCTGAAGCATCCACCCGGTACTTGGGCCCTTTTAACATTGACAAAACGACAACTATCAAAGCCTGTGCGATTAAGGATGGGAATAAAAGTTTTATAACCGAAGCGACGTATACCAAAATCATTGGCGGAAGATCAATCGAGTTAAAATCAAAGTATGCGAATCAATATGCTGCCGGAGGGGACAAGGCGCTTATCGACTTCTTAAAAGGAGGAGAGGATTTTAGAACAGGTCTATGGCAAGGCTATCAGGGGCAAGACTTTGAGGCGATTGTCGACCTGGGCAAATTGCAGTCCGTTGATAAGATCGCCGTTGGGTTTCTCCAGGATGTTAATTCGTGGATCTTCTATCCTAAGTGGGTCAGTATTGAACTTTCTGAAGACGGTAAAGATTTTTCAATGCTATCGAAGCAAGAAAATACCTTTCCAAGTGATCGATACGGATCGTTTATCCAGCGCTTTGAAGCGCAAAGCAGGAGTCGTAAGGCCCGGTTTGTGCGCGTCAAGGCAGCCAATTTTGGGCCGGTACCTGAATGGCACCTGGGTGCAGGGGGCAAAAGCTGGCTCTTTCTGGATGAAATAGAAATTGAATGAAGTAAACTAATTAATAAGCTCAAACATCTAGACATGAACCGAAGAAACTTCCTCAACAAAACGAGCTGGTCCGGCTTTGGACTTTTGAGTGCTTTGCCTTTTTTTAATGTTGCTTGTTCTTCAAATTCTCCTCAATCAGCGAATGAGCAACAGGCTACCTCCCTTCCAAATACTTTTGAAACTAAAAAGCCTATCATTGTTTCTACCTGGAAAATGGGAATCAAGGCTAACGAGCCCGCCATTGAAATCCTAAATAATAATGGCCGTGCTGTCGATGCTGTGGAGGCCGGAGTAAGAGTCCCTGAAGCGGATCCCTCTATCGCCTCTGTAGGATATGGAGGTACGCCCGACCGTGATGGTCATGTTACTTTAGATGCCTGTATCATGAATGAAAAGGGAGATGCCGGATCGGTTACCTTCCTCGAGCATATCAAGCATCCGATTTCAGTGGCCAGAAAGGTGATGGATGAAACCCCGCACGTCATGCTGAGCGGTGAGGGAGCCTTACAATTTGCTTTGGAACAGGGTTTTCAAAAAGAAAATTTACTTACTGAGAATGCAAAAGAAAAGTGGGAAAGATGGAAGAAAAAATCCAGGTATAAACCTACCGGCAGCATTCATCACGATACCATCGGTATGTTGGCTCTCGATAATAGCGGAGACCTTTCCGGAGCCTGTACAACCAGCGGTCTGGGCTTTAAAATGCGGGGCCGGGTGGGCGATAGTCCGATCATTGGTTCGGGGCTCTTTGTAGATAATGAGGTTGGAGCAGCTACGGCCACGGGCCTCGGCGAGTTGATCATGAAAGTATGTGGAGCCTTCCTGATCGTGGAACTGATGCGCAACGGGGCCTCTCCAAAAGAAGCTTGTAAGGAAGCGCTCAAACGCATCGAGAAAAAATACGATATCACTGACCAACAAGCTGCTTTCATCGCGTTAACGAAGACGGGTGAAGTAGGCGGCTTTTCCCTTCGTCCTGGCTTCGAATACGCGCTCTATCAAGATGGCGAAAATAGATTGGTTGAAGCTGAGTATTTGTATGAGTGGGAGTGATGTGTTCAGAAGTACAGAGGTTCAGAGGTGCAGAGGTACAGAGGTGCAGAGGTGCAGAGGTGCAGAGGTTTTAAAATGGGAGCATAAAGATAAAGAATATCTAAATCCCCTGATCCTCCTATCCTCTGTTTTTCTTGTTCTCCTGTCTTCTTGTTATCTGGTCTCACCTCACTACGCTCACGGTCATTTGGCGGTCGTAATCGCCCCGGATCATGGGGGATTGGCGAAAGCGGGTGTAGCTGCGCACACCGGAATAGATATAGTCGAACAGTTCTTCGATCGAAACTTTATAGTCGAAGTTGTGGTCTGCTTCGCCTTTGAGGCCGCGGATGAGGAAGTGGGTGAAAACACCCTGGCGCAGACCACTTGACTCAAGCGATGTCTCATCAGATTTGGAGGAGACGATGAGAGCGGTACCGGGCTTAGCTTGAATGAGGCTTTGGTAGTAATCCACCATCACTCGTTCCATATCGCCCTCGCGGGCGGCGAGCAGACTGCCGGAGTGGCAGGCGTCAGCAATACAAAGTTTTAATTTTGCCGGGCAATTGGCAAGTACAGCATTTATCTCTTTATGTAGGATTTTATTGTTGTTCCCATCATAATCATGGGGCAGAAATGAACCCTTCAATCCATGACCGGAAAAATAAACCAAGACCAGATCGTCAGGGCCTGCCTGATAGAAAAGGTCGATCATAGAGCCCAGAATTTTTTGGCGGGTAGCATCTTCATCAATCAGGATCTTGATTTGGTCGTCCGGCACGGCTCCGCCCGATTCGCTTTTCAGGAAAGCGTAGAAGCGATAGGCGTCGTCGTCGGTATATCGGAGAACGGGCATATGCGTATAGTTGGCTACACCAACTAAAACTGCCCATACTTTAGGTTTAGAAGGTGTTTGCCGCCAGGAAGGACGGCCGTGACGGCCATTAGCTTCGTCGAAAGCAGCCTGGGTATTGTAAGAAGGGGGATTTTGTTGTTCATTTTCTACAGGCCCGAGGTATTGGCCATCTTTCCAATGACCGTGGATCAATTGACCGTTATTCATGAAAAGGGTCCCGATACCGTTAAACTTTCCTCCTACCCATTCACCTTCATATCGTTCGCCGGTTGCATAATAGCAAGTACCCTGACCATGCGGTAGATCATTGAAAAAATTGCCTTCATAACGGGCCTCAGCATTTTTGTAAATATAAATGCCATTACCCTCGGAGCAATCGCCCGAAATGCATTGACCATTTAAAAGTAGTTGAAAAAAAAGAAGTGTAGCAACAAGGAGTAAAGATCTGTTATCCATGGGATGTGCTTTTAAAACGGGTTTTTGAAATGTTCATGTGTTTGGATCGTATTTTTAATTACGAATTCATCCCCCTTTTGTTTGAAATTAATTATTAAAATTTAATATATGTAAGCAAGTGGCTGACTAATTAATACATAATTCACTCATATTCTTTCGCTTACTGGAAATGTTAAAATAGGGAATTTTCTTTATTGCCACAAAAAAGGTACCGAAAAAAATGAACCAAGGAATAAAAATAAACAAGGGGAATGAACAGGAATAAACCGGAGTTAATAATTTTCATTCCTGTTTCATTCCTCCCTTTTCATTCTCTGTTTTATTCCTGCTTCATCACCTCACCGCGGCCACCGGCATTAGTGCATCGTACTTGCCGGTGATGGTTGGGGTTTGGGCGTTGGCGGTATAGTTTTTGACTTTGACATAGATATAGTCGAATAGTTCTTGTATGGTGACGATATTGTTTCGGTTTCGATCGGCTTCCCCCTTGAGGCCTTTGATGAGGAAGTGGCTGAAAATGCCTTGTCGGAGTCCCATATCTTCGAGGGAGTATTCATCGCTCTTTGAAGAAACCAGTAAAGCGGTTCCTCCTTGAGAAGTTTCGAACGCTTTGTAATACTTTTCGAGCGTTTCGCTCACCACTGCTTTAGATGCCATGAGGGATCCGGAGTGGCAGGCATCGGCGAAACATACTTTGTGTTTGGCGCGGGTTTTAGCAAAGATGGATTTGATATCTTCGTGTCGTAGTTTGTTGTTGAAGCCGTCGAAATCGACAGGTAGGAAGGAGCCGGGTAGTCCGTGGCCCGAGAAGTAAAAGATGACGACATCATTTTCATCTGCCTTAAGAAAGGTTTGACGCATTTCTGTAAGAACATTTAAACGAGTGGCTTCTTCGTCGATCAACACTCTGATCTGTTCGTCTCTAAGAGCGCCTCCCTCGGGTGATTTGAGGAATGCATAGATCTGATAGGCATCATCGTCGGTATATTTCAAAACGGGCATATGGGTATAGCGGGCAACGCCTACAACAACTGCCCATATTTTGACATCACTATTATGTTCAACATTGACCACTTCAGAAGGGATGGTTTCCTGATTGGGTTCGATTTCCCGGAGTGGGGATCCATATTCCCAAATTGCGCCTAATACTCTGCCGCTTTTATAGTACATGATTCCTTCTCCGTGGGGAGCGTGGTTTTTCCAACCGCCTACATATTTATCGCCATTGGCATAGAAGCAGGTACCCTGGCCCTGAGGATTGCCGTTAAAAAATTCGCCGACATATTTAGAACCGTCCCGGTAAGTCAAGATACCTTTGCCCGAACCGCAGTAAACCTTGTTGCAATTGGGTAGATCTTTGGTGGTATTTGCAGAAGGGCTCATTGAATTTTGGGAAGTATTTGGCGTATTGGAGACGATTGTTTGTCCGTCTTCTACGTAGTTGCCATTTTCCCAGAAGCCCGCGACTTCACGGCCGTCTGTTTTGTAGAAAGTACCCTGTCCATTTTTCTTATTATTTTTCCAGGTGCCTACAAAGCGGGCGCCATCTTCGTAGTACATAGTACCCTGGCCGTTAAATTTTCCTCTGTCGAATGCGCCTTCGTAGCGATCGCCATTGGCAAAATAGTATTTACCAGTACCATGTTGGATATCATCGACCCAATCACCCTTGTAGCGGTCGCCATTGGCAAAGGTCATCGTTCCTCTGCCATTAAATTTACTTTTTCTAAAATGACCGATATATTCATCGCCATTGATGAAGACTAACCGGCCTTCGCCCTCACGGTATTGGTTTTCCCAATTACCAATATACTTATTACCATTACTGAAATAAAGAATGCCCTGGCCGTGGATTTTACCACCTTTAAACTGGCCTACATATTTGGCTCCGCTTTGATAGACATATGTTCCTTTACCATCATAACAATTACCTTCAATACACTGCGCAAAGATGGAGGGGAAATGAATAACGAATAGAATGGACACCAATGCTAAACACTTAATCCTTGACATAATCTGGGTTTTGATGGATGAAAAAATGGATTAAAGTGTAAAGCTTTAGCAGAATAGGCGGAAATTTATTTGGCTATTACAAAATGTAAGTGATAAAAAAACTTCTCTTTAACATTCAATATTGCCCAGATATAAATTTTTTTTATGTGTTTTGATTAAATATTCCCTTTTTTAACCATGTGTTTTTAATTTGGAAAAGCATTTTGTTTGAAATAGTGCTTTTCGAAAGAAGATAGTTTGGCGTATTGGAACACTAAAGGCGTTTGGAGACACCTTCAAAAGGAGATTTCTGAAAGTGCTACTTTATGATCAACAACAGGTTTTTCGGACCGATCAATGATATTTAGGTGCAGTTCGAGTTCCCCATCCTTTTCTTGAAGCTCTATAAGTCCGATATTATTTTGCGGAATGGCTTCTCCGATACGGTGATCATTGGGTTCAATTTTGTCCCAATCTTCGGTAATCCCGCTGGAGGTGACATCGTAAATGGGATAGCCTCCTTCAATTTTCATTTTGGAAATCTCGCCCCAATGGACATCGCCTGAAATGAAAACCACGCCATTCGCTTTGGTCTTTTTAATCAGATCGATCATCTTTTGTTGTTCATGCGGTACATTGGTCCAGGATTCCCATCCGTTATAAGAGTGGCTAAATTGGTTACTGGAGGCAATGATCCGGACATCTGCAGGTTGAGTTAAGACCGACTCCAGCCAGGCCCACTGAGCTTCGCCTAAAAATGTGCTGTCAGGACTAGTGTTGGGTTTATAATCATTTTTGAAATTCTTGTCTGCCTCTGTTCTCCAAATCAGGTCATCCCGAAAAGTACGGGTATCCAATAAGATAAATTGTATTACTTTCCCGTTTTTCTCCAGTTCTTCTACTCCATAAATGCCTTTGTGTTGCCGTCGCTCAGAATTGGCTGGTACTTTCCAAAAATCTAGAAAGATCTCTTTTGAAGGTTCTTTGTAGGGGTAATGTCTTCCGGCATCATTTTCCCCATAATCATGATCATCCCAAACGGCCAATACTCTGGTAGAATCCCAAAGTTGCTGAAACTCTTTTTTATTTCCCAGTTTAGTATATTTCGATTTCAGGACGTCCATATCCTCTGTATCGCCATAGATGTTGTCGCCGAGAAATACAAATACGTCGGGTTTTAACCTTGCAGCCACCTCTAGCATCGGTTGGTCCTTATCCTGATGAGCACAAGAGCCAAAGGCGATCCTGATAGGTTCTGTTACTGTTTGCCGGGCTACCTTAGAACTGTTCTGACAAGCGCTTAGCATACAAATTAGTAATAAAAAAAAGGTGGGGTTTTTCATTTATTTAGTTTTATAATTGACTTAGCTATGAATGATTGAAAGAAATCACTTGAAAGTCTGAAAGTCGAGTTTTAAATATCGTTTAGTCGTTTAGTCGTTCCTCTCCAATCCTTTCCATTACCTGCTCCATAATAGTATCTTTTCCTTCAATCAAATCGTTGATGTTCGGGTGCATGCTAATATCTGGTAGTACGCCTCTTCCTTTCTGGTGATTTTCTGGCAGACATTTAAACTCCCATTTATAGGTGGGAATGCGTAGTTTTATCTTTGTATTGGGCATGGTGACCAGTTGGTTAGAGCCGGCTACTACTCCGCCTGCGCGCCCTCCGGTCTCTTCTCCTATGATGGTCGATTTTCCGAAGATTTGGGCAAACATGGCGGCGATGGCTCCGCTGGAGAAGGTGCTGCCATTGACAATCGTAATCAATGTACCTTCAAATGCAAATTTGGAGCGTCCGGGGATATGATAATCCTTTGTTTTACCTTCCCAGGAAGTGGAGGTGTACAGTAACCCATTTTGGTTGCTTTTTTTAAGGAAAGGGATGAGTTCGTAGGTAAATTCTTTTTTGCCGCCGGTATTGTCTCGCAGGTCGAGAACGAGATAGTCTGCGCCGCTTTTCTTTATTTTTTTGAAGATTTTTTTGTACGTCTTTTTAGCCTTTTTTTGCGATTTCATAAAGGTCCGATCAAAGGAGGTCAGCTGCAGGACAGCGGTACGAAGGGAGTTTACAAATCGAAGATCATAAAAAGAGCGCTTCATATGAAGCGAGTTTTGAGGATGACGATGCTTTTTCAGGTTGTCAGCTTGTTCACTAATGGTGGCGGCAGGAATGGTAATCTTTTTAATTTTCCCCGTTTCGATATCGCGGAGATTGACCAGGAAGGATTGAGGTTGACCGATAAACCAGTAGTAATAGGCGCCAAAGTCTTTAGAAAGTTTATGATATTTATAAGTGTCGATCTGACCGTCCGAAACGATGTATTTAAACAGCTTTGGTACCAGCGTTCCGATAGCTGTTTTGTTGATAGAGAGTAGCTGATCGCCGCGCTTGATATGCTCAGACGCACTCAAGTTAAACCAGACATAGGCTTTGGAATCTATAAACTTGAGCTTTAAGGGGAAAAAAGCCGATTTATTACCGGTTAAAAACTTAAATACGGAGGTGGAGGTATCTTTATTGGCTTCAATAGTATGATGTGCTTCCTTTGTATAGACAATGATTTCAGACATAATCTTAAAAAAGTCGAGGTCTGTCATTCCATCCCGGATTATTTGCCGGTAGTCGTTGAAGATATGTTGGAATTGTTCTTTGGAGGTAAAGTTGTATAGGCCTGGATTGTAGGTTTGGAGGCTTTCCTGCAGGAAATCAAGGTCTTCCATCAGTTGGCCTCTGGTAAAGGTGCGTTCCTGCTGGGCAAGTAAGGAGAGGGAAAGTAGTAGATTAAATAGTAAAAATCCAAATGGTTTCATTCCTGACATGTTTAGGGTAAAAGTAAGAATAAAAAGGAAAAACGAGGTCGTCTAAAAAGTCTTTTAGACTCCCTCTAAGGAATTTTTTATTTTGGGAGGGCTG
>CAZHOV010000076.1:0-13681 GCA_964534315.1 uncultured Saprospiraceae bacterium
TTTCATTTGAACCTAAAAAAATTATTCTACCAATTTTTTTGCCTTACTACTTAACTGTTTAAGATAATTAAAGAGACAGATCTTAAAACTCCACCCCATCAAACCGCCCGGAACTCATCATCAATAAGTTTTTATTGCTCCAGTCGGTATTTTCCAGCGTTTTTTGGAGTACTTCAGGAGTTTGGATCACCCTCAAATTGGGATGATCGAAATAAGCAGCAAGCTTTTTTAAGTCAATCGGAACCATCTTTTTGGACTGTAGCGTATGGGCGCTGTAATAGACGATCGCCTGGTCTGCTTCATGGAGAGCATGTCGATATTGGGGAAGAAACGTTTCATTCAGACTACTGAAGGTATGCAATTCCAGGCAAGCGACCAGGTAGCGTTCAGGGTATAAACTTCGGACGGCGTTGACAGTGGCTTTAACCTTGGAGGGAGCATGGGCAAAGTCCAGATATACAGCACTATCTTCCTGCTCTCTTACCAATTGCAAACGTCTGGCGGCTCCCTTGAATTCCTGGATAGCACGGTGGAACTCATGCTCCGTAATGCCGATCTCCCTGCATATGAGACGGGCGGCATGCAGGTTTTGCATATTGTGCTTGCCAAACACCTGTAGTGGGATTTTTTCTCCGGAACTAGCTATCAAGTAGTCGCGGTTGTCCTTTGTTCTGAAGGGTGGAGTAGTGTAAGGGATAGATTGAAAGGCCGGCTCTTTGGTCTCCATTATCTTTAGTAGCTCTGGGTCGTCTTCAAACCAAACCAGACTTCCTCCCGGCTCAAGTTGGTCGATAAAAAGGCTGAATTGCTCAATGTAGTTTTCGAAGGTAGGAAAAACATTGATATGATCCCAGGCAATGCCGGTAATGACAGCCAGGTGGGGCTTGTAGTGTAGAAACTTGGGGCGTGGATCGAGTTTGGAAGAAAGATATTCATCTCCTTCAATAATGATATAAGGGGCTCCTGAAAGTCGAACCATCCGCTCAAAACCATCCAACTGCGCACCAACCAGGTAATCAAAATCATAATCGAGGAAGTTAAGCACATGCATGATCATAGAGGTCACGGTCGTTTTGCCGTGACTGCCGGCTACGACGATGCGCCTGGCCTCCCTGGATTGCTGGTAAATGAATGCAGGAAACGATAAAATGGGAATCCCCGATTCTTTCGCTTTTATTAGTTCCGGGTTGTCTTCCCGGGCATGCATGCCCAGAATGACCAGGTCCAGGTCTTCGGTAATCCGGGCAGGGTCCCACCCCATTTTTTCAGGTAGTAACCCATATTGCTCAAGCCTTTTTTTTGAAGGATTATAAATTTGATCGTCTGACCCTGTCACAAAATGTCCGTTCTGGTATAGATCTATAGCAAGGTTGTGCATGACACTTCCTCCAACTGCAATCAAGTGTATTTTCATGTGCTAAGAATAAAAGCGAATGTTATCGCCTGTTAAAAATAAGCGGCAAACAGAAATAATTGTACTTTTGCGCTCCTAAAGTTGAATATTTTAACCCAAAATAAACAATTTGCAACTTCTTAACGTATGTTATAATATGTAAGTTTTTTGTTTCGTTAGTAACAGGTAAATAACAGCAAACAAAAATTACTCAATATCCTACAACAAAATAATCCATTTACATATTTAAAACTAATTCAAAAAAACTAACTATCATGAAATCTAGAAAGATCCGTTCCATTGTAGCCGTTTTCCTTTTCGCAGCACTTGCTTTTTCCCTTTCTTCTTGTAACCGGGGATTGGGATGTCCCAGCAACTTTTCAGTCAAAACTGTTGTGAATAAGACAGTAGACGTTGCTCCTGCTATTATTTCTGCGGTTAATGAATAATCTTTTTGTCCCGAAGGGATTTTGTAATTGAACGTGATGGAATGGATCCCAAACTTGTTCTGACAAAAGACGGCACACACACGCTTTTATCTGGTCACTTTGGCGAGCACTACCATTCTATTTTCGGCGCCCTGCAGGAAAGTCAGCACGTTTTTATCGATGCTGGTTTAAATGAAAAAGTAAAAAAACAAAAAGATATATCTATTCTTGAATTAGGTTTTGGTACCGGTTTAAATGCTTTTCTGACCTTGTTGGAAGCCCGGAACCAAAGCCTTTCTGTCTTTTATACCGGAATAGAAAAATATCCGATCGACCTTGAGACCGCCCAAACCCTCAATTATGCTAACCACCTCGAAGCTGCTCCATCCGAGCTTTTTCTGGAACTTCACCAATGTGATTGGGAAAAAAGAATATTGATAACGCCTAATTTTGACTTTCTCAAATTAAAGAAAGACTTTTTGGAAATTACCGACCGTCAAAGGTATGACCTTGTCTATTTCGATGCTTTTGCTCCTAATGCGCAGCCTGAGCTTTGGGAAACACTCCTGTTACAAAAAATGTATGACGCCCTCAACGATAGCGGAATTTTGGTAACCTACTGTGCAAAGGGAGTGGTAAAAAGGAGGTTGAAGTCTGTAGGTTTTTCTGTGGAAGCCATCCCCGGTCCGCCAGGCAAACGGGAGATGACCAGAGCAACCAAATAGAGGATGGCTCATAGACTTATGAGACAGCCTTACTTCTCTCCCCCCAAAGCGTTATTCTAACCCAAAATTTTTCCCTATTTTGGCTCCTGCCTTTTTTAAACTACCAATGTACGAGCTGAATTTACATTTCTATGAAAAAAATGCCATTACACGTCAAAATCATTATTGGGTTAATATTAGGTATCATTTATTCCCTGGTTTCTAGTTATCTTGATTGGAATGAATTTACCAAAAACTGGATCAATCCCTTCGGAACGATATTTATCCGGCTCTTGAAGTTTATTGCTGTCCCGCTGGTATTGTTTTCGATCATTAGCGGGGTGTCCAGTTTGCCGGATCCATCTCAACTCGGCAGAATGGGGGCAAAAACCCTGGTTGCTTATTTGATCACAACCATGTCTGCAGTAGCTATCGGATTGTTGTTAGTAAACATAGCAAAACCAGGGAATTATATTGCCGAAGAGTCACGTCAGAAAAACAGATTGAAATACGAATTGTGGGTGCAACGAACCGATGGGGTAGAAATACTAGATAACAAGAACCTGTTGGACGATCCGGCATTTTCTGATCAAATAGAGAACCTGGAAGATGAAATTGAAAAGGAAGCTCAAAATGAAGCTGTTTCTGCCAAGATGGAATCAGCGGAGGAGCTAAAATCTACTACACCATTGCAATTTTTGGTGGACCTGGTGCCGGACAATATATTTAAAGCCTTGACTGACGGCAAATTGATGCTTCAAGTTATCTTTTTTGCCATATTTTTTGGGGTCGTCCTACTGCTCATTCCAGAACAACATTCCACGCCAGTTCGGACACTGGTGGATGGCGTCAACGAAGTGTTTCTGAAAATGGTGGAAATTGTTATGAATGCGGCTCCCTTTTTCGTCTTTGCTTTAATGGCCGGGGTGATCGCGCAAATGGCCGATACACCCGCTGAAGTAATTGAAATATTTAAAGGGTTACTGAGCTATTCAGTAGTACTGGTGATAGGGTTATTTTTCATGATCTTCGTCTTCTACCCGGGGATCATACTTATTTTTGTTCGAAAATTAACTTATGGTTCGTTCTTTAGAAGAATTAGTCCTGCTCAGTTTTTGGCTTTCTCTACCAGTTCGAGCGCGGCAACCCTACCGGTAACGATGGAATGTGTACGCGATAATATCGGCGTCTCCAGAAATGTGACCAATTTTGTTTTGCCCATCGGAGCTACCGTCAATATGGACGGAACCAGCCTCTATCAGGCTGTCGCTGTTGTTTTTATGGCTCAGATGCACATGGTAGATTTGACTTTTGGGCAACAACTGACTATCGTATTGACTGCCACCCTGGCCTCTATTGGCTCGGCGGCGGTCCCCAGCGCCGGGCTGGTTATGATGATCGTCGTCTTACAATCTGTCGGGCTAAATCCGGCCTGGATCGCCATCATCTTTCCGGTAGACCGTATCCTGGATATGTGCCGGACCGTTGTGAACGTAACGGGTGACGCAACGGTTTCTACCCTCATCGCTCAATCGGAAGGCCAACTGGAGCTCAATCATGAAGAAGAATTGGAGGTTAGTAATGAGCAATGAACAATGAACAATGAATCTTCATATTTCATATTTAATAATTCATATTTCATATTTAATATTTCATATTTCATATTTCATATTTAATAATTCATATTTCATAATTCATATTTCATATTTCATATTTCATATTTCATAATTCATATTTCATAATTCATATTTCATAATTCATATTTCATATTTCATATTTCATATTTAATAATTCATATTTCCCCGATACTAAATACTAATTCCTGATGGCTAGGAAACTAACAATCGCTGCTTTATTCACTTGCCTTCTTTTACTATTTCTTTGGAAAGGTGATCTTTTCATACCTGAACCAGGCCCCTTACCTATCGGAGGGGAAACTATAGTGAATGGAGTTGAAAATGAAGATAATCAAGAAAAACGACAGCAGTGGATTGATTTGATGCACCAAACGCCTGATGGAGTTGACTGGAAAGCTATGGTCTATCAAACCTTTTACAAGCGCCATCAACAACGGATGGCCGAGTTGCGAGCCAGACCCCGCAATGGCGTCAAGGAAAGCTTTGCAGACAGTACCTTGTCAGGAACCTGGAAGGAAAGAGGAAGTGTCAATCAGGCGGGAAGCGTTTACGATGTAGCTTATGATGTTGAAGAAGATGCTATCTACGTAATTGCAGCAGGCGGCTCTTTGCTAAAAGGGAATAGGGAAGGGACCGATTGGGAGGTCATTAATCAGGATCTGCAATTTGACAGGCATTTCCTGGAAATCGTCTCCAAGGATGAGCAAAAACGATTGCTCGCCTTCACCGGCAGAATCCTTCATTACTCTGATGATATGGGCAGTACGTGGCAGCCGGCCGAAGGCATAGTGATAGCAGATGGAGGGGGAGCTTTTTTTTATCCTACTTTAATTAATGACAGCACCTTGTTTGTATTAGCCAAACCGTCTTATTTGGATGACCTGGCACTCTATAAATCGACCGACTATGGAGAACATTTCTATCAACTTCTTACCCTGTATACCTATGATCCTTCTATGGTTATGATGCATTCTCCAGAAGGTTCGTCAGAAGTCTATCTTGTTGAAAAGGTTGTTTCCGGTGTCCGCTTGTGGCAACTCGATCAGTTGGATAACGAATTGGTCTCCTTAAATTTTAATTCCACTCTAGCTTTTGGCGATGTAGGAGCAAATATATTCAGCGTTTTAAATGGAGACGGTCTCACTAGGTTTTATTTGTACACCAACGGAAATAACGGAGGTGCGGATGTTTATTTGTCTGAAGACTTTGGCGCATCCTGGGAATATCAAGGTACAGTACCCGAAAGGCCGTGGGCTGTCGGATTGTATGCTTCTCCCTCCGACCCTGACCGCCTCTTTACGGGAGGGGTAGAGGCTTACCGGAGCTTTAACAGGGGCGTTACCTGGACTAAGGTGAACAACTGGTACGACTACTACAACGATATTGAGCATCAACTGCATGCAGATATTATGCATTACGGGGAGTTTCAAGACCCCAACGGCAACCCCTTTCTCCTGATCAGTAATCATGGTGGACTGAGTATTTCGTACAATGACCTAATTAGCAATACCAATATTGGCCTGGAAGGATTAAATGTAAGTCAATACTATTCGGTGCGCTCTTCGGCAGAAGATCCTTACTTTATCTTTGCAGGCTCTCAGGATCAGGGACTACAACGATCGTTTACTTATGACCAGGGGATCGCCGAATTCGAACAGGTTATCTCCGGAGATTACGGTCATTTGGTACTTACAGATGAAGGAAGTAAATTATGGTCGGTTTATCCGGGAGGAGTAGTTTCTTATTATAGCAATGCAGAAAATGGCACCCCGGTAGCCACTGCTGAGATTAATTCAGTCGATGAATCCGTATGGCTGCCCCCTTTGATGGCTGATCCTTTTGGCAATGGGAAGATAATCTATATGGCTGGCGGCAGCATTTCGGGAGGAAGCGGTTCTTATCTCATCCGGTTAGAGGCCGATCTTAATGGCATTACCAAGACGCAGTTGCCTTTTAATTTTAAAAGTGCCTCCGGAGGAGAATTGTCTGCTATTGGCGCATCACCCGTCAATCCGCTCAATTGGTATGCGGCGACGACTAACGGGTATTTCTTTTATTCGAATGACGGGGGAAACTCCTGGACGGTTTCTACCGATCTGTTGGCTAGTGGCCAGTGGTTATACGGCCAAAAAATATTGCCCTCAAAGAAAGAAGCTCAGACCGTTATTGTTGGTGGTAATGGGTATCAAGGACCACCTGCCTGGATTTCAGAGGATGGAGGAGCAACCTTCCAGCCATTTGATAATGGCTTGCCGCCTACCTTAATTATTGATATGGCCTCAAATGAGAATGAATCTTTTATTTTTGCTGCCACAGAAACAGGCCCCTACCTTTATGCGCAAGAGTTGGGACAATGGTATGATATGTCTGGTCTGTGCGCCCCGGCACAAACCTATTGGTCAGTAGAATATGTATCCGATTTAAATACGATCAGATTTGGAACCTACGGTAGAGGGATCTGGGATTTCGAAATTGACCAGGAAGTGAATGTCGAAGAGTTGGAAACCGTGACCGAAACGGCTTTTTCTATACAGCCGAACCCGACATACAGTACCTTTAGGCTATTCATCCAAACGCCGACTTATCCATTTCACGGGATTGCCCAACTGATTGACCTGTCTGGAAAAGTTATCCAAACAAAAGAAATGCACGTTCTGAATGAGCAGTTTGAGATGCCCTTTGATGTGGAGCCTCTCGAATCCGGAATGTATATTTTATCGCTTATGAGCGAAGATGGGCAGCGGTTAAAAGCCCTGAAAGTGGTAAAAAAATAGCTTTAGAGGTTTTTAAAATATTTCTTTTTTAATTTCCCTTGTGCATTAAACCAGGATTTAAGCCCATAGGCATATCCCTTTCCGGGGAAATTGGTTTTAATGATCTCGTTTCTTTTATTAGCTAATTTATGAATGCTTCGGGAAATTTTTCCTCGTATCTGAGTATCGTCCAGATCGAGATTTTTTTCTTTTACAAAAGGAAGGGCTAAATCAAAAAAATCGGCATTGACGAGAATATGCCCTTTTTCTTCCAGTTTTTCCAGAATGAAGAGGTCCCATTCAGATAGGCGGTACCCTCTTTTTTGTTTAGGTAAAGTAACGGCCTCCTTTTTAGATTCAGTTTGATTTTGCTTTTTTCTTTGATTCTTTTTTTCGACTTTTTCCTCTGCCGGAAATTCGTATATCTCCTCTTCGGCAGGGGAAGACGATGGATGCACATCTAATTCTGTACTGCCTTGTTGCTGAAGATTTTGTAGCTCAGAAATCGTTTTTTTAGTGTGGCTGATTTGAAACTCTAATTTTCTTAATTCAGATTGATATTTACGGATTAGATCGTTAATTTCTAAATAGGTCAATGAAGTGTATTTCATATTTATTGCTATTTTGCAGACTAAGTTAAAATTTTTCTGTTTTGTTTTCAATTTTAGTAAGGATAATAATTGAAGTCTATAAACTATCATCAAAAATACGGCCTTTACGGCCCGATCATTCAGGAAACTCCTTCTGAAAACCTGTATCTGATTGTCGTTGTTCCTTGCTATGATGAACCTGATTGGAAGCAATCGCTCGAAGCGTTAATGGCTTGCGATCTGCCTGAGGTTGATATAGAGATTATTGTCGTAGTAAATCATAGTATAGATGAGCAGATCCTCATCAAAAAGCGAAATCTAGAAACCTATCAAAAAGGAAAACAATGGGCGAAAGAGCAAAATAATGATCGGTTAAGGTTTTTCTTTCTTTCGCAGTTTGAGATGCCTCCTAAATGGGCCGGTGTCGGTCTTGCAAGAAAGATCGGTATGGACGAAGCGGTACATCGTTTTAACAAGATAAACAATAAAAACGGCATTGTCTTATGTTTTGATGCTGACTCCGGGTGTGATCCTGACTACCTCACTAGTGTTTATGAACATTTTCAATCTCACCCCAAAACGCCGGCTTGTTCGATCTATTACGAACATCCTTTAGCAGGAGACGCCTTTTCTGATGAAGTATACGAGGCGATAATCACTTATGAGCTTCATCTACGGTACTACATACAGGCGAAGCGTTGGGCTGGGTTTCCTTTTGCTTATCATACCGTCGGTTCCTCCATGGCGGTGCGATCAATAGCTTATCAACGACAAGGGGGCATGAACAAACGTCAGGCCGGAGAGGACTTTTATTTTCTCCATAAGTTTACAAGCCACCCTCATTTCTCTGAGTTAACTACCACCCGCGTCATTCCTTCTCCAAGGCCATCTCACCGGGTTCCCTTTGGCACAGGAAAGGCCATTGCAGAGCAGTTAAAAGGGGAGGAAAGAAAGACCTACGATCCTCGTCTGTTCCTGATGTTGTATTCTTTCTTTCAGCAGCTTAAGCAGGTGTATGAAAAAGGGATATGGGAGCTTCAAGTACCAGATGCCGTTTTGAGACAGTTTTTAGAAGAAAATGATGCCCAAATTAGAATTGAAGAAATTCGAACGCACACCAGCTCTTGGAAGCCTTTTGAAAAGCGATTTTTTAATTGGTTCAATGCATTTCAGATTATGAAGTTTTTGCACTTTGCAAGAACCCGCGGTTTTCCGGATGTGCCCGTTCAAGAGGCAGCGGTAGAGTTATACAAACGTATAAAACCGGAAATTGCCCAGGAAGAATGGAGTAGGAAAGGGCTGCTGCTAAAATACAGGGAATTGGATAGAAAAGGATGGAGGGGTTAAACATGAGTCATCCCAATTTTTTTTTGAGATGGCTCATGGGCCGTTTTTAACTAAGATTAACGGGCTTAATAATTCAATCCGCTGAGATCAACAACAAAACCTTTGACATTTTTCTTTTTCAGGTCCTTATTATAGGCGTCAGCCGATTTTTTATCCGGGAGCGGACCCAGAATAATCTTGTAAATAGGTAAGCCGTCAATATCCTTTTCAACGCTAATCAAGATATTATTAAACCATTTTTCCTGAAGGTCGGCAACCTGCCTGAGTACGTTGGTGTAATCTTTTAAGGAGGCGACTTGAACACCGTAGCCCGATTTTTCGGGACGTAGCAGCTGTATCTTATAAAGGTCGTAGCTCTGGTAGTCTTTACCTTTTACCAGGTCATACTCAGGAGCAGCACTGGCAACAGTCGGCTTAGGTGTGCTTTTATCGGCTGGTTGTTTTCCCTTGATCGGCATGATCACATTTCGCTTTTCGGCAGTTTCTTTCTTTTTTTGCTTTTGGTTTTCCTCTCGGGCAATGGATTCTTTTACCTTATCAGGTAATCCAACATTTTCTCCGGAATATTCTTTTACAGGACTTTCTTTTGAGGTTTTACTGTCAGATGATTTTTCCTTTTGCGACTGCTTGGAATCTACGGTTTTTCCGTCACCACGAGAAATTAATTCTACTTTCACTTTCGTTGTTCCAACCTCCAACAGGTCGATACGTTCGGCAGCTTTCCGGGACAAATCGACAATGTTACCCACTACATAAGGTCCGCGATCATTGACTCTTACCCGAACAGATTTTTTACTCTTTAAATTAGTAACTTTTATAATGGATCCAAAAGGATATTTCTTGTGCGCAGCAGTTAGTTGGTTTTTATCATAAACCTCTCCATTAGCAGTAATTTTACCTTGAAAATCATCATTGTAATAAGTCGCCATACCATACTCCTGGCTGGCCATTAAAGAGAAAGAAGAAAGAAAAATAATCGGAATTAATGGAATGAACAACAACTTTTTCATCATTTTTTGTGTGTTTTGGTTAATGTTCTAACGAAAAATAGCAAGTTATCATTTTCTTTTTTAAAAAAAAGAAGTTTCTTTCTATTTTTTTAATTCGAATTTCAAATAAAAAAACATCTCCCTATTCCTTTCATGGGCCCATTCCTCTCAAATTCCTTATCTTTGTGAACCAATCGTGTTTTTCGATTGTATAGGTACAAAAGTAAATTTATTCATGAGTAAGCACGGAAGAGTACTGGTAGCCATGAGCGGAGGTATTGATAGTACCGTTACCGCAATGATGCTCCACGAACAGGGGTATGAGGTTATCGGTATTACGATGAAAACCTGGGATTATGCTAATTCCGGAGGTACAAAAAAAGAAACAGGGTGTTGCAGCCTGGATTCCATCAACGATGCTCGTCAGGTAGCTGTTGATATGGGGTTCCATCATTTTATAGTGGATATTCGCGAAGAATTTGGCGACTATGTGATCGATAATTTTGTCGACGAATATCTGGCAGGGAGAACCCCGAACCCTTGCATTTTATGCAATACGCACATCAAATGGCAGGCTCTGCTGCGAAGAGCGGATGCCCTCGATTGCGAGTTTATTGCTACCGGCCATTATGCCATCATTAAAGAGGAAAACGGCCGAAAATTTGTTTCTAAAGGAAAAGATGAACGCAAAGATCAATCCTACGTACTCTGGGGCTTGTCTCAGGAATGCCTAAATAGAAGTATCTTTCCTCTGGGGCCTTATACCAAACCGGAGGTTCGCAAAATGGCCTTTGATTGGGGGTATACCGATCTTTCCAAAAAAGGAGAAAGCTATGAGATTTGCTTTATCCCGGACAATGATTACCGGGGCTTTCTCAAAAGAAGAGTCGACGGCCTGGCTGAAAAAGTAGACGGCGGAAATTTTGTAGACACCAATGGCAACGTGCTGGGACAACATCAAGGCTATCCCTTCTACACGATCGGGCAACGAAAAGGGCTAGGTATGGCTTTTGGAGAACCTATGTATGTTACTGAAATTCAACCTCAAACCAATACCGTCGTGCTGGGTAAAGTAGACGAATTATTTCGAAACGGAATGAAAGTTGGTCAACTAAATGCTATGAAATATGATCCCCTTCCTGATCATCTCGAAGTTATTACCCAGGTCCGGTACAATGATCCGGGAACGCTTTCGACAATTGTCAACGACGGAGATCAGGTATATGTAGAATTTTTTGCCAATGTTAAAGGCATCGCCCCCGGACAATCGGCGGTATTCTACGAAGGTGATGATGTAATCGGAGGAGGTATCATTGCCGGTAGCTTCCTGAACTATGGAAATTAGATATGTATATATAATTATTGCTTTATTTTTGGTCGGATGTTCTTCTGAAGAGGAACTTCCGACCTCATCCACTGATTTTCACTACGATTATTTCCCTCTATCTGTTGGCAATACCCGGATTTATCAGGTAGATTCTACTATTTTTGATCCGCAAGGAACCGGTACTGCCGTAACCACTTCTTCAGGCCAATTAAAAGAAATTATTGCCGATACGTTCAAGGATCAATCCGGCGATCTCGCCTACCGGGTAGAAGTCTATTATCGTCGGTACGATACGCTTCCCTGGTCGTTTTTCAGGAATAAACTTGTTGTGAGAAGAACATCGCAATTGGAAGTGCTGGATAATAATCAACGATTTATCAAATTAATCTTTCCTCCCGAAGAGGGCATTACCTGGGACGGCAATGCTTTTATTGACGATCAACTCCTGATCGAAATTGCAGGGGAGCCCATTCAGGTGTTTAAGAACTGGTCTTACGCTGTCACTGCCATAACTCCCGAAGAAACCATTAATGGTAAATCTTATTCGAACGTATTAAATGTCCAATTGGCTAATGATGAAAATCTGATCGAACTCCGCAGAGGTACAGAAAAGTATGCAAAGGGAATTGGATTGGTGTATAGATCACTACAAATACTGGACACCCAGCAGTTGGAGCCTTCACTGACATGGGATGAAAAAGCGGAGCGTGGATTTATTACAACGCTATGTCTGATCGATCATTTTTAATAAATTCGTATAAAATAGAACAGATTGGATCAATTTAAGGAAATAGGATATACAAAAAAGACGCACGGCGTGAAAGGAGGGATCAGGATAATCATCGAAAACCAATATCTCGATGCGTTTTACCAGGCAAGTGTTGTTTTTATCAATCAAAAAGGTGCCTTATTACCCTATTTTATTGAAAATATCCAGGAAGGCAGTGAGCTGATTGTAACGTTCGAAGATATTAACTCCAAAGAAGAAGCCAGGAACCTGACCGGTTTTCCTATCTATTTAAGTAAAGAAGATTTGGATGCGGAGGAACCTGTTCCGGAGTATGATGACGATATTGAAACGCTTACTTTTTTAGAAGGTTATGACCTGATCGACAAAACTTTAGGTATACTGGGGCCCATTATCAGGGTGGAAGAGTACCCGCAGCAGCAAATGGGTATTATTATTTACAATGGAAAAGAAGTGCTTATCCCTCTTCACGTAGATTTGATGAGCGAAATCAATACAGATGAGCAAAAAGTAATGATGGAACTTCCGGAAGGAATACTGGAAATCGGTTAGATTACGCATCTTTTATTAAATTAGAGGCAAATTTAAGCGAATGAAGGAACTAGACAACCGGTTTGAGCATTTAAATCGCTCTTTGTCCCACCTGTTAGAGTATTTGAAAGAATACTCAGATGAACGATTGAACAGAAAACCTGCGGATGATGCCTGGTCGGTCCTTCAGGTTATGCAGCATATGATGTTGTCTGAGCGGTTATCTCACCTTTATATAAAGAAAAAGCTAAGTTTTGACCCAAAATTAAAATGGAATCCGGTGCAAAACGGTTTACGGATGACCTTATTAAAATTTTACCTGGGCACCCCCTTCAAATGGAAGGCGCCAGAAATGGTGGGTAGCGAGCAATTGCCGGACCAGTCGTCTTTTTGGGAGGTTGCCAAAAAATGGAAACAACAACGCAACGAACTGCATCAATTTCTCCATGAAGTGCCGCCCCAACATTTTAACAAACTAGTCTATCGCCATCCGGTGGTAGGAAGAATTTCCCTCTATGGTATGCTTGGTTTTTTTGACGCTCACTTTAAACGCCATGAGAGACAAATTTACCGGATCTTAAAATAAAAATTGAACCCTCCTTTTTTTCCGGTGTACTTAAGGGCAAATTGATAAGTTATGAAAGAAATATTGCTCTTTTGTTGTTGCATCTTTCCGATGCTAACATTTTGTCAGGAAAAAATAGAACCGATCACCAAAGCTATCTTTCCTCCCGAATACTATCAGGAACAAGCTGCTCTTTGGGAAAAAGAATTAGCAACAGAGGTATCTAACGAAGATGCCTGGCTCAATTTCTTTAAAGCGGCAAGGTATACCAACCTTTTCACTCCAGGGAATATTTATTCTATGGATAAGCTCATGGAGAATATGAAAGCAGCTATCCCTAATTCGTTCTCTTATCATTATTGCTATTTCTGGCAGACTGGCCTGGATGCCAGGGGGTTTGACCATTTATTGAAAGCTCATGAAATTGATCCTTCCCGGCCTGAGATTTACGATGATCTGGTCTTGTATTATCATCAAGCTGGAGACGATGAGAAAGCAGCCTATTATTGTGAGCAATGGTTCGAATCAGGCAATTATTCTCCCGGCATACTTGCCTGGAATTATAACGTCCTGATGTCTGTAGAAGAGAATGCTATCCTACTTACACAGGGCGATAACGATACGCAACCTATTTGGATGCTACAATACCATTTTGGTGTCCGGCCTGAT
>CAZHOV010000076.1:13691-26223 GCA_964534315.1 uncultured Saprospiraceae bacterium
AATGTCTTTTTACTTACCGGCTTGGAAGACTACCGGAAACGGCATTTTCGGCAGCTTGATATTCCCGAAAAAACTACTCCGGAATGGAATGAAAAAGATCACAAAAGAATAATTGCTGATTACATGGCCCATATCATCGAGCATTCCGATCGTCCGGTTTATTTGGGTACGGGCATGTCGAGAGAATTTCATCGCCCATGGGAAGATCAGCTTTATCTGGTTGGTCTGGCATTCAAGCATAGTGATGATTCTTTCGATAATCTGTTCCGTTTAAAAGAAAATTTTGAAGAGAAATTTCTGTTGGATTATCTGAAAGCTCCCTTTTATAAGGACCCTAGTCAATCGATTCTACAAAATATGAATCTTGGATATGTACCTGGCTTGATGATGCTCAAGAGTTATTATGAAGATGCAGGAAATGAGCAAATGGCTATGGATAATCTGCAATTGGCAAAAAGAATTACCAAGGAGGCTGGTAGAGAGAAAATGCTGGAAACATATCTGGGGGAAGACCAGGCAGAAATGGAGCGAGATTGGAATAACCCGCCCTTTAAAGTCAAGGATCTGGAGAAGGAGATAAAGGAAGTAAAGGACGGATTATGGGCTTTTTCAACCGAGGTGACCATCGGTCAGTATGAAGCTTTTCTCATGGATCTTCTCCAATACCGCGAATATGACTTATTGGAAGCATGTATACCTGAAGGGGTAGACTGGAAAAGTTTGCTCCCGGATGATATAAAGGGACTCTCTGAAGGAGAGCTCTATAAACATGGGCATCCCGACGACAAGAATATGCCCGTTCAAAATATTAGTTACGAAGCCGCCCAGGCTTATTTATACTGGCTCACAGAATGGTATAATCACCAACCTGAAAAGAAAAGAAGCTATCCCGATATTCAATTCAGGTTACCTAACCAAGAAGAATGGACCATGGCGGCCCGAGGAGGTAAAAAAACTGCTCCCTTTCCGTGGGGGGGCTATTACGCCCAAAATGCAAAAGGTTGTTATTTGGGTAATTTCAATACCTCAGAAGACAAAACCCCTTATTCTGACTGTACTTCAAGCTCTCTGGGAAAGGATGGCGGCTATTTCCCGGTCCGGGTAGATGCTTATTTCCCCAATGATTTTGGGTTGTACAACATGAGCGGAAATGTGGCGGAAATGGTACAGGAAAAAGGAATTGCCATGGGAGGGAGCTGGTTGGAAGTACCCGAAGCATGTACCGTAACGTCTGTTAAATCATACGTGGAAAAAAGCCCTACGGTGGGGTTTAGAGTTTTTATGAGTATTAAAAAAAATGAAAAATTATAGGTTATGAAATATTCCTTGCTATTGACATTTGTTATCATCGGAACGCTTGGTAATGTACAATCTTTTCGTCCTCCGGGGACCGTTCAAATTTTTGAAAACTTTTTCTTTAATCAGCACGAAATAACCAATATAGATTGGAAAGAATACCAGAGCTGGATAAAAACATATGGCCCAGGGGAGGAATCAGAACAATTTAAATCCACTGTTTTGGATACAACAGTTTGGGGGAATCGAAAAAACAATGGATTAGTCATTTATGATTTAGAAGGAAATATTATTGACAGCGTGGTCTGGAGAGATTTAGCATATGGCGAAAAATACAATGAACCATATGTGAAAACGTATCACCACCATCCTGCTTATAATAATTACCCTGTGGTAGGTGTTCGTTATGATCAGGCGGTAGCTTATTGCAAATGGAGAACTATGATAGTCAAAGAAAATTTAAAAAAGACACAGCCAAATCTTGAGTTTCCCAATTTCAAGTATCGGTTGCCTAAAAAAGTGGAATGGGAGCTTATTGCCAAAACGGGCTTTGATCGACCAAAAATGATTAAAGTAGCGCAGAAAAAAGACATCTCTTATCCCAAAATGTATAATTTAAGGTACCAGGTTAGTGAACCTCAATTTGTTGACAGGAAGAGAGTAATCATGCCTGCTCCAGCTGAATCTTATTATCCAAACGAGTACGGAATGTATCATTTAATCGGAAATGTTGCAGAAATGGTTGAAGAAAGGGGGATTGCAAAAGGGGGAAGTTGGGCTCACCAATTTGACGATATGGTCTATTCAATGGATTATATTTATAAAGCGCCAGGTGCCTGGATTGGATTTCGTTGTGTTTGCGAAATAATAGAACAATAAACGGGTAGATTGACATTTTACTCCACATACAAGCAAAAGACAGACGAGGAGCTAATGGTTCTTATCTGCAAAAATGACCAGCGGGCTTTTTCCGAACTTTACGATCGGTATAGCGGCCCGCTGTACCGCTATTTCTTCCGAATGCTCTACCAAGATCCCATGCTGGCGGAAGACTGTACGCAGGAAGCATTTATCCGTATTCATCAAAAGGCCGCTTTGTTTGACAAGAGTAGAAATTTTAAAAAGTGGTGTTTTGCTTTAGCTCATAATATTTGTAAAAACGAATACCGCAATAAAAGCCGACAGCCTCAAATAGAGCGTTCGAATGGGTTGGAAAAATTAGTGCTCGAACTAAAAATAGAGGAACAGCAGCGGCCTCAGGTAGATTTATTGCAAAAAGGGTTGGAACAACTGAATCCTAACCAAAGAGAGATCATCATTTTAAAATATCAGGAAGGGCTTACTTCAAAGGAAATTAGTGCTGTATTAAATTGCCCGGAAGGGACGGTCAAATCCCGCCTGTTTTATGCTCTAAAACAACTGGCGAAAAAGGTCAGGATTAAGACTGTACTTTTATAAGCTATCAACAATGGAAAAGAATTTCGATATAGAAAGGTTATTGGATACCAAATCTTTTGATCAGTTGAATGATAGGGAAAAGACGTTTGTACTTAGTCAACTTTCTGAAGAGGAGTACCAGAACCTTAGAACAACTGCAGATAGTCTAAAGAAGGAATTTCAAAAAGATCGTCAAGGGCCTTCATCTCTGCTTAAGGAAAAAGTGCTAAATCAATTCCTTGCTGACCGTCCAAAACCCACCCCTCTCTGGAAAAGACCTGTCCCCCTTTGGCAAGTTCTGACGGCGATGGCGGCATCTGTTTTAATTTTGTTTTGGTTTAGACCTGTAAAAGAAATTTTGGTTATTCCAGAACCTGAACAGGTTATGGTATACCAAACGGATACAATCGTCCAAAGGGATACGGTAGAAAAAGTAGTTTATCGCACCAAAGAGATTATCAAACGCATCGAAGTACCCGTAGAAATACCAACTCCCTCTACACCTGAAGAAAAACAAATGCTTCAGGCCAAAGCGCCAGAAAAAGGCAGATCGGCAAAACAGGTAAAGGACCTCATGGTGTTTTTCTCCCCCTCAGTGAAGAAGTAACCGGACAACCAGACAACCAGACATATGGAATTAGCGATACTGGTATTGGTCTGGAGGCCAATTTAATGGACGTTTCGGTGCAGAGCCCACCCACGTTCCTGTCCTCTTGTCCTTTTGTCTTCTTGTCCTCTGGCTAAATCTTTACATATTCAAACTCCTTATTCTTACTCATAAAGTATCGGATAATACGAATGATCTCCGGATTACTTTCAAAGTTTTTAATACTGGGGAAAATATCTTCGGGAGATTGGATGGAGTGCTCTTGGTCGAGGAAGCCAAATCCTTTATATTGGTTATTCATGACCAGAACTACCGACTTTTCTTCAGGTGTTCGTCCTTTATCTACAATGATAAAATCTTCTTCGAATCCAATATTAAGGGCATTAATTGCAAGCTGTGCTCGTTCGTTGTATTCGTCAACGGGCTCTTGTCCCATACAGCCTCCTTTACAGAGGTTGATCTGGTGGTAGATACAATTGCCAATTTTCGATTCTAATCCGCAAAGTCTTCTGCACAGTTCAAATTGCTCGATGGCACGATTGAGGTACCCCTTTGCAGAGCCTAGTTTGGGGTGTTCTGAAACAACCTGCAGCTCTCGTCTTTTCTTTTTACTGGCTTTCAGAGGCTCCAGGCAGATATACCCCTTTTCGTCCTGGTAGGCATGGATAACGTAGGGGAAGTTTCGAATGCGCTGCGCCCGGTTTATGAACGGTCGGAGGCGTTTGATCTCATCCGATTCGAGAAGGAGGGCAATCAATTCGCTACCGGTGATTTCATAACTTATTGACCGGACATATTGATGTATCTTGGTTGACTTCCTGGTGGTCTTGGCAAAGTGTTCCATCACCCGCTTTTTAATATTGAGACTTTTTCCAACATAGACTACCTTGCCAAATTGATCATAGAAGTAGTACACTCCGCATTCTTCTGGTAGGCTATGTAAAAAATCAAGGGTGATGCCATCGGGGAGTAAGGTTTCCTTTATTCCCAGGTTGACAATATCATCAAGCGAATGTTCGGCGGCCTCTTTGGCCAGTATTTTTTGAAGCAATTCGACCGTGGCCAAAGTATCATCAAGGGCGCGATGTCTTCGGGATACGTTGATATCAAAATGCTTGATTAGTTTACCAAGGCTATAAGAGGGGAGGCCAGGGAATACTTTTCTGGATAGTTTGACCGTGCACAATTGCCGGCGCGTGTAAGCAAAGCCTAGTTTTTTAAACTCTTCTCTCAAAAAACTATAATCAAACCGCACATTGTGAGCGACAAAAATAGCTCCCTTAGTCATTTCAACGACTGTTTTGGCTACTTCGTAAAATTTTGGCGCGTTTTCAATCATCTGATTGGTAATACCCGTGATCCGCGTGATGTGTTCAGGTATGGTTCGTTCCGGATTGATCAATGATTGAAATTGATCGATGATCCGTTCGCCGTCAAATAAGGCGATCGCTACTTCTGTTATCCGGTCCCTCACCGGGTTTCCCCCTGTCGTTTCCAGATCGACAACAGCATAGATTTTTTTCTTCATAATAACATCGACAAGTAAGGTCAAAAAAATTGATCTAATAATCTTGTTGACCGCTTAACTAAAAAACGCAGAAAAAACTACCTTTATCAAAAAGGAGTTTGTCCTGCGTTTTTTTTTGGATTATTTGCTCTAAAAGTCTACTGTTATGACAAATATACACATAATATTTTATATCTATTTATCCATCAGTATTTTAAATTTTCAAAAATGCGGTAATGAGGCTGCTCAAGCCAATTCGAATGACGAAGAAGCGATGGAAAAGGCAGTGTCAAAAAAAGAAACGGTAGTTGGGGCAGCCCGTTTCGACCAGTACTTACCATTAGTTGAAGGTAAATCAATCGCTATGGTGGTCAATCAAACTTCAAGGGTAGGAGGGCAGCATCTGGTCGATACGCTATTGAAAAAGGGCGTTTCTATTACGCGCATATTCGCTCCGGAGCATGGATTTCGGGGTAAGGCTGATGCCGGAGAGCATTTATCAGATAGTAAAGATGCCCGTACAGGTATCCCTATTGTCTCTCTTTTTGGAACCAAAAAGAAACCTTCTTCAGAGGACTTGCAAGGAGTAGATGTTGTTTTGTTTGATATTCAGGATGTCGGAACTCGTTTCTATACCTATATCTCTACTATGCATTACGTGATGGAAGCCTGTGTAGATCAACGCATTCCGTTTATCGTGTTGGATCGCCCCAATCCTAATGGTCACTATGTGGACGGTCCCATACGGGAAGCCGAACTGAAGTCATTTGTCGGGTTACATCCTATTCCCATTGTTCATGGCTTAACAGTGGGAGAGCTGGCTATGATGATCAATGGTGAGGGATGGCTGGAAAACGGGAAGCGGTGTGATCTTGAAGTGATCACCTGCCAACAGTACGACCATAATACCTTTTATTTTCTGCCTGTCAAGCCATCTCCAAATTTACCGAATATGCGGTCTATCTACCTTTATCCTTCACTGTGTTTATTCGAAGGTACTGTGGTTAGCGTGGGAAGGGGAACGGCCACCCCCTTTCAAATAATTGGCCATCCCGACTATCCGGAAAAAGACTTTTCGTTCACTCCCCGGCCAACAGAAGGTGCCCAAAATCCAAAACTTAATGGTCAAAAGTGTTATGGGATAAGTTTTACAGGAAAATCTATAAACGAATTTAAAAAAATCAACCAACTAGACTTCACTCCGATATTTGAGTTTTACCAAAAGCTTCCGAACAAAGAAAACTTTTTTCTACCTACTAATTTCTTCGATAAATTAGCCGGTACTCCAAAGTTAAAACAACAGATCATTGCCGGAAAAACGATGGAAGAAATTCGCCAAAGCTGGGAACCTGGCCTTAGTCAGTTTAAAGAAAAGAGGAAAGGGTATTTGTTGTATTAAACAAGAGGACAAGAGGACAAGAGGACAAGAGGACAAGATAAGAAAAAATTACCTTCTTGTCCTCCGGTGGTCCGGTCTTCTGGTCCTCTTGTCATCGTCTAAACGCCTTGAGCGATCGTAGCGTCGGCAATTTTCTTGAAACCGGCGATATTGGCACCTTTGAAGTAGTCGATAAAATCTTCGCCTTCTGTGCTACCGTAGTGGCAACATGCCTCATGAATATCGACCATGATCTCGTGTAGTTTTTTGTCCACTTCTTTTCTGGTCCAGGCCAGGCGCATACTGTTTTGAGACATCTCAAGGCCTGAAGTAGCTACGCCGCCCGCATTGGAAGCCTTGCCCGGAGCATGCATGATCTTGGCTTCATGAAATACGTTGATGGCTTCATTAGTTGTAGGCATATTGGCTCCTTCGCCTATGGCAATACATCCGTTTTTGACAAGTGCTTCAGCATCTTCTTTGTTAATCTCATTTTGAGTGGCGGAAGGGAAGGCAATATCACAAGGGATACTCCATGGGTTATCTTTTTCCATGTAGATCACCCCAAATTCGTCGGCATATTCTTTAATCCGGCCTCTCCGGTTATTTTTTAAGTCCACAATCCAGTCCAGTTTCTCTCTGGAGATCCCGTTTTTGTCATAAACCGTTCCTGAAGAATCGGACATAGTCTGGACAATGGCTCCAAGTTCGATCAATTTTTCAGCAGTGTATTGGGCGACATTACCTGAGCCGGAGATATTACAGCGTTTGCCTTCTAGGTTATCCTTTTTTACCTTTAGCATTTCCTCGACAAAATAAACACATCCGTACCCCGTAGCTTCAGGACGAATACGGCTACCACCAAATTCAAAAGGCTTGCCGGTAAAGACGCCCGTAAATTCATTGACCAGTTTCTTATACTGACCGAACAAGTAACCTACTTCTCGGCTGCCTACGCCGATATCTCCTGCGGGTACATCCGTATCGGGGCCGATATGGCGGTATAGCTCATTCATGAACGCCTGGCAGAATCTCATTACTTCTTGGTCCGATTTGCCTTTAGGGTTGAAATCAGAACCTCCTTTCGCTCCTCCCATCGGAAGGGTGGTAAGGCTATTCTTGAAGACCTGCTCAAATCCTAAGAATTTCAAAATACCCTGACAAACAGTTGGGTGGAAACGAAGCCCCCCTTTATAAGGGCCAATGGCATTGTTAAACTGTACGCGATATCCTTTATTGACGTGTACTTTCCCTTTGTCGTCTACCCAACTTACCCGGAAGGAAATGGTCCTGTCGGGTTCGGCAAGCCGCTCCAAAAGGGCATGACCCTGATATTCGGGATGTTCGTTAACAAAAGGAATGATGGAATGAACAAACTCTTCCACTGCCTGGTGAAAAACAGGTTCCCCAGGGTTACGCTCCTTGAGCCCTTTCATAAATTCTTCAACAGTGTAAAAAGGTTTGGTTGCGGTACTCATGATCTATATTTTTTAGAATAAAAATAAAGGTTTTTCCAAATGTAGTGCTTTTTATTCCGAAAAAAACAAAATTCATGTTAAAAGCTTTGGAAAATTATTTTTCGGGATAAAACACCGGAGGAGGTCCTGATCTTTAATAAATGTACGCCCTTTAACCCATGAGTTGCAATCGAGAACCTATGATTTTTATCATTTAGCTCCTGGTTATAGATCAATTTTCCGGTTAGATCAAATAGGTGTAATTGAGTGGCTTCTATTCCTTGGGGGAGTACGACTTCAAACTGCCCGCTGGTAGGGTTGGGGAAAACCTGGAAGGAAGCTTGAGTGGCTAATTCCTTATTAGCACTGACGATGGGACGGATTTCCAAACTGTCCAAACGGGCAGAAGCCATCAACACCGGCGTATGGTCTGCCTGATAATACATATGCTTAAACGTATCGATCTCAGGAGTGCTGGCCATAAAGATCTCCTCCATCCAGCGGGGCGGAAGCGATTGGTAATACACGTTAACCAGAATATCGTAAAGCCCGTCAAATTGATCGACAGCAAGATGATAATGCACAATATCGGCTCCGCTGCCTTCATTTCCGTCTGCGTCGATATTAAAATCGGGATCGGTATTTGCGGCTCCTACAATTAAGGTAGTATCGTAGACTTCATGAGCCTTGGAAAAACCCTCTGGTGCCAGGCGGTTGTCTTTTAGCGATTCGCTGGCGCGCTCGAGTACTGTTGTAAAGTTGCCATTGACATCGCCCAAAACCATCTCATAGATCTGAGCCTGGTTTGCTGACCGGATGGCATCATAGTGCGGTTCAAAAGGCAAATCTTCGTCAATAACTTCATATGCTTCATTTAATGCGCCGGAGTGAAATACGGTGTCTCCGCCTCCGCTTTCCACAACCATAAACTCTACAACCATTCTTCTGCTCGGGTAGCCTGAAGGTAGCTTATGCCCTGCTTTATTATGCAAGACCACATCAAAAAAGGTGGTATCAAACTCCTGACCTACCCAATTTAATTCCAGGTCTAGCGACTGTTCCTGAAGCATACTAAAGGTCGCTGCAATGGCATCATTGTATAAGCTGTCTTCAACTTGAATGTCCAGTTGCTCCTTATTATCCCGCATCAATTGCAACATAAAGGTATTAGCACCCGCCATTTCATGTATTCCATAAGGCATTCTGCCTTCCAGAAATGCGTAGTTGGCAGAAATTACAATAGGCTCGTTCACTTGTGGGAGGTGGCACGATTGGCAGCTTACATCTTCTGTTTCGTATCTTGAATTCAACCACTCGTGATAGGTTGCTTGTTCTACAAAAGTAGCTCCGGTATAATTACCGTCCAGATCAACGGTTTGGGTGACCAGAGAATGGCAGGAGGCACAAATGCCAGCATCGTTTATGTGTTCGCTAAAGATGGGCTCAAAGCCGACAAAATCAGTCATCGGGGCTCCGAACGGATTGGGGTAGGGGCCATAAACAATGCGGTTAGTATCATAAGTGATCTCGCCGCTAAACTGTTCGCCGAGGTTTACCGGACTGATCTGGTGGCAAGCGCCGCAAGATACCCCTTCAAGACCTATCGTATCTTGTAGCAATTCATCCATAGTATAATGAGCAGCTCCTCGGAGAATAGCGGTGTAATGCCCCATAGGAGCATGACAAGAGGTGCATTTGGTCTGTAAGTCTAAGCTATGACTAGGATTCGTTAATACTTCATGGCTCACTTTAGCCCGCCAGAAAGGGTCTTTGGCCGAATTGGCCATCATAGAAGGGCTCCAATCGTCAAAAATATTCAAATCATTTCCCATACTATCAAACATGGCAATACCATTGGGATCGCTGCTGTGACAGCCATCGCAAGAAGAGGCAGGGGGAAAGATCAAACTTGGGTCAACCGGGGGAAGAATACTGTGAACAGCATAATATTCTAATTCTTCGGCACTGTGGTAGCTTAGATTTTTATTGATCGGCAGTAAAGCAAGTAGACTGATAATTGCAAAAGTAGTAACGGCAAAGCCAAGAGTTCTGGGTCGCATAGTTCAAAATTTTATCTGTCAAAAATCATGATTTTCGACAGTAATACCAAAAAAATATAGGCGATAGAATACTATTTTACATATTCCGAGGTGATAGATAACCCTTCCTCGGGTATCCAAACGATTTTTTGCTCCAAACCGTAGTTCGTCAACCGGTTATGATAATAATACAATAGCTTAAAATCTTCGCTCACGATTTGTTTGTTCTTATTGATTTTTAGAGGTTTTTTAGGATGATAGGTGCCTAATTTTCGAATTCCGTCTTCAATAAGTTCGGCTTCTTCGAGAAATATCTCGTCGTCCAGCTTTAACATGCCGGCGTCGTTCATCTTTACTAGTGTTTGTTTGAGCCTTTTCGCAATGACCAAAAACTGATCAAAATCTATGCTAAATTCTTCAAGCGGAAGGCGGAGGATACCGAACAAATCCAATTTGTTATTGGTCTCGCACAAATAGCGGAATGCAGCAAAAGCAACAAAGTGACTAGTCAGAACAATATTTTCAGAATGGTATCGCTCAACAATCTTTTGAGCAAGGCGCTGTGTATACACCGATTCGCGTTGTTGATCTTCTTTAAGTTGTTGATTGGAGATGAAATATTGATCGATCGATACGTTCTTTCCAAGATGGTCATAGCTGTTCCCTTGCTCATCCAGCGCATTTCCGAAAATATCGAAAGGCTCCCCAAAGGAGAGCGCAATTTCATTGCTTTCCTTGAAAAAACGCCAAATAAATTTAATGACTTTACTGACAATAAACGATTGATCTTTGACCCGCACGTATTTTTCTTTGCCTGTCTTTCGAAGGTAGTTATCAATGAGAAACTTCCCCTCCAAAACAAAATGATAACTAATGACCAACGGCACAATGATTACTTTTTTTGGATTTTTTTGCTCAAACAGGGCACGTTGGGCTTCTACTGTTGTTCCAAGCAACCCCATTTTGAGTTTATCCTCCAAGGCTCCTGAGCGAGATCGGGTGCCTCCCGGGAAAAACAGGTTGTTCGTACCTTTTTCAATAGACAGTTTGGACATCGATTTCAGTGTGTCCAGATAGATCGAATTTTTTTTGCGCCGGTCGAGGCGGTAGGCGCCCAATCTATTCATATAATAGGCGATCGCTCCGGTATTGTATAAATTCAAGCCCGCTCCGTAAAGAAAAGAAGGTAGCCCCAGGATAGCATCCATAGCATAGCCTACCATGATGGAATCCAGATTGCTAAAATGGGTAGGAACGACGATGAGAATATGATCCTTACCTAGTTTACGGATTTTTTCGAGTGGACCCTTCACTTTGAACTTATCATATAATTGTACTCGTGAGCCCCAGATTCCGCGAATGCTTCTTATTGCCGCGGTATTGAGCAGCCACCCAAAAAACATCGTCAGGAATTTATCGGCAAACTGAAAGGTCTTTTTTTTGAAAGAGCCTACAATTTCGTCGGCATAGCGATGAATAATCATCCGGAAGGCTTTTTCGATTTTCTTCGAACGGCTTTCCTGGTCCCCGCGAATTTCTTCCAATAGTCTGGCAACTTTTTTCCAAAACTGCCGCTCCTTGGGGGGATCTACCTTCCAGGGTTCTTCTTTCATCCGGATTTTTTCAAGGTAGATCGTTTTGGCCAGGATATCAATGAGTTGCTGTTCATTATAGTTTTTCAGAAATTTATTTAGGGTGAAATTTTCAATTTCTTGCACAAAATCACCCCTGTTTTTATGCAATTTGTAAATTGGCCACTCCTCAATATCCGGAATAATAGGAGGATAAGTTTGCTGTTTGTGTTTCATCTTATTGGGAATATTATCTTTTGTCTGAATAATTTATTCAGGGAGAAAGAAGTTTTTGTTGACTTCATCAATAAAACTGAGTATTTCTTTTTTCCCCTCCCCCGAATTTGATGAAGTAATAAAGTGGGTTGGTAGCTCATTCCAGTCTTTTAACATTTCTTTTTTAAAGGCATTCAGGTTATTTTCCAATTCATCTGGTTTCAACCGGTCTGTTTTGGTAAAAACCAGTGCAAATGGAATGAACATCTTTCCCAGCCAATTGATAAAATCCAGATCCATTTTTTGCGGGGGCACATTGGAGTCGATCAATACAAAGGCACACTGCATGGTTAATCGCCGCAACAGATAGCCCTGGATCATCTGCTCCCATTTAGACCGCATTTTTTTAGACACTTTGGCGTAGCCATATCCTGGTAAGTCCACAATATACCACTCTTTATCAATCAAATAAAAATTCAATGATTGGGTTTTTCCTGGTTTTTTAGAAACTCTTGCCAATGATTTTCGGTCTAATAAAGTGTTGATTAGCGAGGATTTACCCACATTTGACCTGCCAATAAAGGCATATTCGGGTTTCAGTGGAGGCGGTGCCTTCAAATGCGAAGGAAAACTCCCTACATAGGTCGCTTCTTTTATTTCCATAGTTATCAATTCTTCTACACTCCTAAATACACATAAATTTAAAATTAAAGAAATTTTTTTGCCTAAATAGGGGGAAGGGATAGGTTTACTCGTCTATTGGGTAGGTGATAAGGTCTCAGGGTATCAGGGTAACAGGGTATCAGGGTAACAGGGTATCAGGGTAACAGGGTAACAGGGTATCAGGGTAACAGGGTAACAGGGTAACAGGGTAACAAGGTAACAGGGTAACAGGGTAACAAGGTAACAGGGTAACAGGGTAACAGGGTGTCAGGGGATCGAGGTATCTTGACACCCGGAAACCCAGAAACCCGGACACCCGGAAACCCAGAAACCCGGACACCCGGAAACCCAGAAACCTGGA
>CAZHOV010000077.1:0-19483 GCA_964534315.1 uncultured Saprospiraceae bacterium
CATTGCACATTGTATTTCAATATCTAAAAAAAATCATATTTTTTTGATGAATACCATTCATTTTTTTTTAACTTTTGCAATTATTCTTTTTGACCTGATTTAACCTAAACCATAAATTCATAAAGATGAGCGCATTTGCAAAAGTAAAAGATTTTCTTCTTCAATTGGAGTACAATATTCTTGAAGAGGATATACCGGAAGAGTTGTTTGTTGTGGAAAATGAAGAGGCTGGTATTTACAAACTCATAATCGATTGTGAAGACCCCATTCTTATTATTGAATATCCGTTGTTTAAGATCAACAGCAAAAATACGGATCTTTTTAAGGAACTGTTGCATAAGAACCGTGAAATCGTACATGGTGCCTTTGCCCTTACCGATGATGAAACGGTAATCTTCAGAGATACCCTCCAATTGGCTAACCTGGATCTTAATGAACTGGAAGGAACACTGGAATCCTTGGAATTACTACTGGCAGAATACGGAAACCGGTTGATCGAACTATCTAAGGCCTAATTTCCTGGATATTCATCGAAAAAAATTGAAGTTTCCCATCTTTTATCTTAAATAGGATGTTATACAAAAACAAATTCCTTATTTATTAACAAAAAATTTTTAATCATAAATGGGTATTTTCAAACGAATATTTAAAGTAGGCCAATCAGAAGTAAACTCGGTTATTGATAAAATTGAAGATCCAATTAAGATGACCGAACAAGGTATTAAAGACCTTAAAAAAGACCTTGACCAAAGCTTGCAATCATTGGCAGAGGTGAAATCCGTGGCCATCCGTACAAGAAAAGAAGCGAGTGAGCACCAAAACCGGGCGAAGTCATACGAGCACAAGGCCGTTCAATTAATTCAAAAAGCACAATCTGGCGGAATCGCTGAAGAAGAAGCGGACCGCCTGGCCACAGAAGCACTTAACCGAAAGGAAGAATCGGAAAGACACGCTGCATCTGCCAAGCAAAACCATGAGCGATTGCAACAGCAAATTCAACAACTCAAAAATAACGTGGATAAACTCAAGTCAAGCATCGCCAAGTACGAAAATGAATTGAAAATGCTAAAAGCGCGTTCAAGGGTGAGTAGTGCGACAAAAAAGCTCAATAAGTCGATGGCTAAAGTCGACAGCAGCGGAACGATCTCTCTGTTGGAACGGATGAAAGAAAAAGTAGACCAGGATGAAGCCATGGCCGAAGCTTACGGCGAAATTGCCAATGAAAGCCGAAGTATCGATGCTGAAATAGATGACGTACTAGACGCTCCTGCCTCAGGTGGAAGTGACGCTCTCGCTGCATTAAAGGCAAAAATGAAAAAGTCAGAATAAACAGACCATATGTTTAATTTCTTCAAGAAAAAGAAAGAACCAGATTATGACCCCTTAAACGTTCAGATTACTGATCTGAACGTTGGGTTCATCTTTGATTATGACCTCAGTCAGTGGGAAGTGAAAGAAGCGTATACCTATGACTGGGGCGATAATTTTTTTACCAAAGAATATAAAATCTCCGATGGCGAAAAGACACTATTTCTAAGCGTAGAAGAAGATGACGAACTGGATTTATCGATCTCCGAAAAGATCCGCCTGAGTTCACTCGATGAAGATATCGAACACGAGATCACTAATCACGATCGTCCTCCTAAAACGATCCACTATAACGGCGTCCTCTTCAAACGAGAAGAAGAATCGCCCGGGTACTTCAATGACGGAGGAGAGGATTGGGTGGAAATGATCAGCTGGGATTATTACAACGACGACGAATCAAAGGTCTTAACCATCGAACAATGGGGAGACCGAACGTTCGAAGCCTCCCTCGGCAAAACGATCGAATCCTATGAAATCTCTAATATCACCCCCTCGGAGTAGAAAGTACAACGCTCTAAAAAAATAAAAACTTGGAAGAGGGTGTCTCAAAACACCTTTGGTGTTTCAAGCCACCAAACTTTCTTCTGTGACCAAGCTGTTTTTCCTAAAAAATCAAAGATTTTTTAGGAAAAACAGCTTGGTCAAAATAAAAATCTTTCTCGGGGATGGCTCATTTACTAATGAGACAGCCCCCCATATAAAAACAGTTGTTATGCCAACTTTACCCCTACCCATTAGAATATGGAGCCTCTTATTAAGTTGCTGCTGCTTCTTTATGCTGGGCTGTAGTAGCTCTAACTCTTACCGTTATATGGAAGAAGGACTCGACAAGGTCATCAAACAATACCGGGAAGTGCCAAATTTTACGATCCTCCTGTATGATATGGATTACCAAAACAATAAATATCTCCATCAATATGAGGTAGTAACTATGAATGCTGATTCTTCTCTGGAAAATAAAACAACAGACTGGCTTGAAGTGTCTCCTACATTCTTTAAAACCCATCAGAATAACCTGGGCATGGAAATAGCTTCAAAAGTCAATGGAAAATTGACTAAAAAAGTAGCACCCGCGGGATACTCTCAATATGTTGGAAACCCCCGCTACGGCCAATGGAGAGAACGTGGCGGCAGTTCTTTTTGGGAATTCTATGGAAAATACGCCATGCTCAGTACCGTTTTCAATATGATGTCGCGCCCCGCACGTTACTCCTACTGGGATACTTACGACCGCAACTACCGGGGCGGGGGTTCTCCCTACTATGGACCATCTGGTTATTATGGAACCGATAGTTACGTCAACAATACTTCCCGTGGCAAACAAAGTTCCTGGGGAAAAAAGCCTGCGTCGTTTAAGCAAAAAGTGCGTAACCAGGTCAGTCGGTCTACTTCTTCCTCTTCCCGGCGAACCTCCAGATCATCGTCGCGTTATTCCCGGTCGAGTTCCCGCTCAAGAAGTAGCGGCGGCTTCGGAAAATAATTGAAAAACCAACTTAGCACAACACCATGGAAAACCTGCTTTCTAACGAAAACTTATTGCTGATCTTTGATACCTTAATGTACGTGATCAGTGCATTTCTACTCTTTTTTATTGGTAAATTTGTCTTTGATATCACCAATCGAAAGATCAATATCAAAGAAGAATTGGTCAAAAAAGATAATCTGGCATTTGCTCTTTCCAATATTGGCTATTACATCGGTTTATTAATTTCTATTGGTAGTGTGATCGTGGGTCCTTCCTACGGGCTTTGGATTGATCTGATGGATATCATGGTCTTTGGTGTCGTATCTATCATTCTTCTCAATCTATCTTCGGTTATCAATGACCGGTTTATTCTTCGCAAATTCAGCATTACCAAAGAAATTGTAACCGACCAGAATGCAGGCACCGGAGCTGTGCATGCTGCCGGATTTATTGCTTCGGGTTTGGTGGTCTTTGGCGCTATGTCAGGGCAAGGGTTAAATTTTTTCCCGGAAGTGCCAGGCGGATACCTCTTTTCCGGGCTAATCACCGCCACCCTATTTTGGATTGTAGGTATGATCGTTCTGGTTCTTGTAGCAGGTATTTATGCCCGCGTTTTGCCTTATGATGTACACGACCATATTGAAAAAGACAACGTCGCAGTTGGGATCAGCTTTGCCGGAGCCATTATCGCTATCGCTATCCTCGTCGGACACGGTACATCCGGCGATTTTACCGGCTGGGTCGACCATTTTTTGAAAGTATTAATCGAGATCGTTATCGGGCTGATCTTTCTTCCTGTTGTACGCTGGGTAACGGATAAAGTATTGCTACCAGGAGAAAAAATTACCGATGAGATCATCAACCAGGAACGTCCGAATATCGGAGCATCGTTAGTAGAGGCATTTGCTTATATTGGCGGAGCTATTTTGATTACCTGGTGTTTGTAAAATAGTATTGAAAATAAAGAATCGAACCTATATTTTAAAGGCCGCGCTCTTTGCCACCGGCTTATCCGGTATCGTAGCAGAGTATATTCTGGCTACCCTGGCCACTTATTTTTTGGGAAATTCTGTGTTACAGTGGACACTCATCATTTCCCACATGCTCTTTTTTATGGGTATCGGAAGCCGCATCACACAGGTCCTGACCAAGCATATATTCACTTACTTTGTTGGTATCGAGTTCGCCCTCTCTTTAGTGGTTTCCTTTTCTGCCCTGATCACGTATTCCGTCGCTGCGTTTAGCGCCTATACCGGTGTTTTTATCTATGGCCTGGCCATACTTACGGGTACAATGATCGGCATGGAATTACCGCTTGCAGTAAGGCTAAATGAACAATACGAAGAATTGAGGATCAATGTATCCAGTATACTGGAAAAAGACTATTACGGGAGCCTCCTGGGCGGGTTATTCTTTGCTTTTGTCGGTCTACCTTATTTAGGATTGACGTATACGCCTTTCATTTTGGGCGCAATAAATCTATTAGTAGCCATCAGCCTGCTCCAGCTATTTCCTTCGTCTATTTCCAAAAAACGGATCAATCAATTAAGGGTCATTGCCGTTGGAGTGCTCCTGGTAATTGGCTTGGGAGCCTTCAGTGCTCAGAAGATCATTTTCTTTGGAGAACAGCAAAAATATGTGGATAAGGTTATCTATTCAGAGCAAACCGCTTATCAAAAGATTGTCATCACCCAATGGAAAGATGACTATTGGTTGTACCTGGATGGAAACCTGCAATTTTCATCCTTTGATGAGCCCCTATATCACGAAGTACTGGTCCATCCTGCCGTTCAGTTGACTCCTACACTTAGCAATGTCCTGATTTTAGGCGGTGGTGACGGGTGTGCAGCCAGAGAATTATTAAAATACCAGAGCGTTCAGTCGATAACCTTAGTGGACCTGGACCCGGCAATGACCCGGTTAGCAAGCGAACACCCTGTTCTATTGGAAATGAATAACGGAGCTTTGAAAAACCCCAAAGTGACTGTCTTTAACCAGGATGGATTCACCTGGCTGGAGCAAGCCAATCGTTTTTTTGACTTGATCATTATTGATCTGCCAGACCCGAGGAGTGTAGAGTTGTCCAGGTTGTATTCGTTTGAATTTTATCAAATGTGTAAAAAACATCTTCGTCCCGGAGGCGTACTAATTACACAGGCAGGAAGCCCCTATTTTGCACCCAGAAGTTTTCGATGCATAGAAAAGACAATGGAGGCAACAGGCTTGTCTGTCATCCCCTTACACAACCAGATTATCACAATGGGCGAATGGGGCTGGATGCTTGGGGTCAAACAAGAAATTGCAGACAGCACCCTTATTCACAAGCTGAAAAAAAGCACATTCGAAGAGGTGGACACCCGATGGATCAACCAGGAAGCTCTCAACCTGATCACCTCCTTTGGAAAAGATTATTTTAAACAACCTACTGATACCGTAAGAGTAAACAAGATCCATGACCCGGTACTCTACCGCTACTTTTTGAACGGCACCTGGGATTTGTATTGAACCAGAGGACCGGAGGAAAATAGGAATATTGGAAAATAAGAAAATAGGAAATCCTTGAGGGCCAGAGGACCAGAAGACTCAAAATAAATTACTAATTTCCCATGACCAATTCAAAAATTTCGAGGCATGAAGGCAGAAATATATAATTACCAGATTTGGATAACCCTAACCGATCCTGAAGTGTTGGAATCGAAGATGGAGAAGCTGCTAGACCTGGCGGAATTTAGGGTATTAAAGCGGTTGAGTCATCGGTTTGAGCCGATAGGATATACCGCGGTTTGGTTGTTGGCAGAAAGTCATTTGGCCGTTCATTCTTTTCCCGAGGCCGGCAAAACCTACGTAGAATTAAGTAGTTGCAATAAAGAAAAGACGGATCGGTTCGAAGCCTTATTGAAGGTATTTACGCTAAATAACGCTGCCTCAAAAGAAAACTGATTATGGTAAAGCTTCCGACATCTATCCGTCCTTTACTTATTTATACCCTCTATGTAGTTGCTTTTGTCATGATATTGGGGGCCATCCAGTTTGTAGAGCAAGGAGCTAAAGATGCTTCCATAAAAACTTATTTCGACGCTTTTTGGTATTCCATTGTTACGTTAACAACCGTGGGATATGGAGACCTTTACCCGGTCACCACCTTGGGCAAAATATTGGGATTGGTCTTAATCCTGCTGAGCTTAGGGCTATTAAGTTTTGTCATAGGAAAGATAACCAGTAAAATTCAACGATACATGGAACTCAAAAAGATCGGACATTTTGGTACCTCTATGGAAAATCATATAATCATTGTAGGGTGGGATCAACAAGCTAAGATGATCGCCAATCAGATCCTTTCGGCCGGACGATCAATTGTGCTGATCACCGACAATCGCAATCATGTTGATCTTTTGCACGAAATGTATCCGGAAGAAAAGGTTTTTGTCATATTCGGGGAACTGACCAGCGAAGAAGTTCTCAAAAAAGCCAATGCAGTAAAGGCCGGATCTATTTTTATCAATACGCTAACCGATGCTGATGCGTTGGTTTACCTAATCAATCTCAGAAGTTGGTATCCTGAAGTCGATCTGGTAGCTGCTGTTGAAAAAACGGAATTGAAACCCACCTTTTATGCCGCCGGGGCTACCTATGTAGTCTCTGATAAAGATATCAGCACCAAACTGATCGCCAGTTTTATCTTCGAGCCGGATGTCGCCAAATTTACCGAAGACCTCATGTCTACCGCCACCGAAAAAGATAATTTCGACATCCTCGAATTTGAAGTCACCTCAGGCAATCCCTTACTTGGGAAGCCCTACCTCGACACTTTTATCGATTTAAAACAACAGTTCAACGCTGTTCTGATCGGTATTGCCAAATTCCAGAATGGCTCTTACCAACTAATCAAAAACCCAGATCATCCCGTCACCATTGAAGAAAAGGATTATCTCATCCTCATCACTAATGGTTTCGTGAAAAAAGCTATCGAACAACAATTCGGCGTGAAAGAAGGAAGAATCTAGTCGAAGGAGGCTCATAAAACCTATGGTGTTACCATCCACCAAAATTTCCTCTCTGAGACAGACCCATTTACCTCCCAAATTTTTTTTCATAAAGTCAAAACTTTTTTTTAGAACGAACGTTCTAATATTCATAGTACTTATTTTGGAACGTCCGTTCTGTTTAAAAAAACTAAAATTTCTAACTAACATGAGTAAATTAACAGAAAAAATTGCAGTCGTCACCGGCGGGAATAGTGGCATTGGTTATGCTACTGCTCAGGATTTAATTGAAAACGGAGCTCAGGTGATCATTACGGGCAGAAATAAAGAAGCAGTGGAACAAGCTGCGAGGGAACTTGGGGCTCAAGGCGTTGTGGCCGATCAGTCCAACCTGGCCCACCTTGATGCATTGGTTGAACGGGTGAAAACAGAGCATAGCAAGCTGGATATTTTGTTTATCAACGCGGGAGTAGCTTCTTTTGCTCCACTTGGACAAGTATCAGAAGAACAGTTCGACTACAACATGAACATTAACTTTAAGGGTGCCTTTTTTACGCTGCAAAAATTTATCCCTCTGCTATCTGAAGGTTCTTCAGTTATCACGCTTTCCTCTATTAATGCCTTTACCGGCATGCCCAATACCGCTGTCTACGGGGCTAGCAAAGCTGCTTTAAACTCCCTGACCCGCACAGCTGCTTATGAGCTTTCCGGAAAGGGAATCAGAGTGAATGCGATTTGCCCCGGGCCGGTCTCTACGCCAATTTTTAGCAAACTAGGCATGCCTGCCGAAGCTGTCAATGAGTTTGGGTCGGCTATGCAGAACCGTATTCCGCTAAAAAAATTCGGACGCCCGGAGGATATTGCCAAGCTTGTCACCTTCTTGGCATCCGAGGATGCCACCTACATCACAGGAAGCGAATATGTTATTGACGGCGGGGTAAATTTGAACCCTATCCTGAGTTAAGGGGTTTAACTAGTATCAGCGGCTTCAATTAATATCGAAATCGCTGATACTAATTAAATCAACTTATCCATGCCACGAACCAAACAATTTGACGAGTCTAAAGCTCTGGAAAAAGCAATGGAGCTTTTCTGGAAACGGGGCTACAACGGAACTTCTATTCAAAGTCTTGTGGACCATTTGGGCATCAACCGCGCAAGTATATATGATACTTTCGGAGGAAAAGAAGAGCTATTCCATAAAGCCTTAGACCATTACCGCACTACCAATTTCCGGCAAATATCCGAAACACTTGAAAAGGCAACCTCTTTCAAAGAAGGCATACGCAAACTATTTACCTTATCTGTTGAGCATGCTTCCGCCGATCCTGATCGAAAAGGCTGCCTGATGGTTAATTCTACAACTGAGCTTGCAGCTGTCAACCAGGATATTCTTCATAAGATGCAAGCTAATGAACAATCTTTTGAAGAATTACTCTTCCACCTTATCGAAAAGGGAAAATCCAATAATGAACTTGATAAGTCTCTAGAAAGCAAGGCATTAGCAGCCTATTTATTCACACTATACAATGGTCTCCGCGTCGTATCCAAAGTCAATCCGTCAAGGTCACACCTCCAGAAAATCGTTGATACAGGATTGAAAGTTTTTTAACGTCGTCCGGTCCTCTTGTCCTTTTGTCGTCCTGTCCTCTGGTCCTCTGGTCTTCTGGTCAAAAACTCTTCATCATGCCTCTGCGTTGCCTTACTTGCTGTTTAGCTTTTAGCCAGTCCGGCCATTCGGAGTCGTCTTCGGCCTGAAAGACCCGCAAGTGTTGTCCTTCGTTGAATTGGAGCAACTCCTCCTGCTTACACCCCAATATCCTGGAGGCCGTGCCAATGCCAGAGTTGGCGGCTCCAATCAATCCGTGAGATAAGGTAGCCGCGCCGGTAAGATAGAAGTTTTCGATCTCTGTTTTTTGCCTGAAATTGAATGGACCTACCTGGAACAGATTTTTCTCCAGGCCATAGGCATTACCTTCCGTCGATCGGATATAATGCTTTGCAGTGGTGGGGGTACCTAATTCCAATAGCTTAACTTTACTGGAAATCCCCGGCAATACCTTTTCGAGCGTACGGAGCATTTTCTGTTCTACCCGCCCTTTAAAATCGAGGTATTCTTCACTACGTTCTTCGTATTTTAAAGATTCGAACTTCTTGAATTCATCATTGGGAATCAGCAGGATTACCTCTAGGGTATGATGCTTCCCATTAAAGCTAACCGGATCTTTTAAGGTAGGAGAAGAAACAAACAGCGCCGGGAATTCGGGGTCTTGAAGAAGTGTTTTTTGAGTTAATTCATCAAAGATCTTGTCGATATCAGGATATTTTACGTACCAGATATTGCCACTATCCATACCCATGGACCGCAGATCGGCTTCGACCACCATAAATAAATTCAGTGCAGCGACCGAATATTTCGTCTTCCGAAGCTTTTTCATCAGCTTCTTGGACAAATGCTCTTTACCGATCATTTTAAAATAGGTATTATGTGGATCGGCATTCGAAACGATATGTTTAGCATAAAGCTTTTCCCCATTATTCAATTCTACCCCTACCGCTTTTTTACCCTTCCCCGTTTCTTCGATGAGGATCTTATCGACCCCTGCACTAGTCCGAATCGTTCCTCCCAGTTTTTTGATATTGGTGGTAAAACCTTTCACCAGCCCAGATCCGCTTCCTCTCGGATAATGGGTGCCGGCCATGCAGTGATTAGAGACGACCGAGTGTACGACAAAAGGCGTAAGCTTCGGGGGCAATCCATAATTGCCGCATTGCAGGCTTAGATGCGTCTTTACATAGGGGTCTTTCAAAAATAAATTGATGATCGTCCTGAATTTCCACCATCCCATTCTACCGATATGCCGGGTGCGATAGGGCAAGGTAAGAACATCAAGCAAGTGACGCTGAGGTTCTAGTGCGACGAAAAGCTCTTTATAGACCATCTTATTGAAGTCCAGGTACTTCCGAATGCCTTTACGCTGATGAGGGTACCTTTCGGATAAAGCTTCCTTAAGGTTTTCAACCCCCGCAGGCATTTTAAAGTGATGATCACCGACAATATTGTAATCATATCCCTTCGGGTTTTGCTGGAAGAAGGAAAGATCATTGGCGATTCCCAATCCTTCAAAAACTTCGCGACCGTTGCCGCCCTCATGCAAATGACCTACAAAATGGACGCCCGGGCTAAACTTAAACCCCTCTCTCAGAAAGCTGTGCGCCCAACCTCCGGGAACGTAATGCTGCTCGAGAATCAATACTTTTTGTCCTGCCCTGGCTAGTGAAAGCCCAGTAGCTAATCCGCCCAATCCGGAACCTATGATGATGCTGTCAGCGTCGTACATTTCAATTCTTAATTAGTAGTGATTAATGAATAATACTATGTAAACCAGGTTTATAAATCTAATGGGCACTTTTTTGACCTTTGCACCATTGCACCTAATCTATTATCAATATAGTAAACAATTAGAAATTAAAGTTAAAGGAATACCTAAAAATACCCAACTTATTAACGCATTTTTGCGACCCCCCAATAATTATAGGTGGCTACCTTCCAACCGGGCAGGTATCCTTGCTCGAGTTGCTGGATGTTGAATCCGGAGTTGGAAATAAGGTTGGGAATATCTCTCGTAAGGTGACAACCGCCACCGAAACGTTTCCAGGCGGGATTGATGAACTTTTGAGCACGGTAAACACTGGAGTCAGGAGATTTTCCGTGCTCGCAAAAGACCAGCTTTCCTGAAGGCTTAAGTACTCTGCGCATTTCCTCAAATGCAGCGGGTAAATCCGAGATGCTACACAAAGTGTAAGTGATCAATATCGTATCTATTGACTTAGAATCTACGGGTATATCTTCGGCCAAAGCATTTAAAAAATGAACCTCGAAAGGAACGGAAGCTTTTTCCGTATTGAGCTCCCACAATTCTCTGGAAGGGTCGATTCCGATCAAATGCTGTACCTTTTCAGGATCATAATAGGCCAGATTGAGGCCGGAACCAATACCGATTTCGAGAATATTTCCTTCGGCCAGGGGAACGATCTTTTCTCGCTGGCCTTTTGCCAAATTTTGTTTACAGGCAAAATGGATCAGGCGGGGAAGGATGTATCTTTCATAAAAATTCATTTCAGATAGATTCCATCTTTTTCAATACGGATCAATCGTTGCTTGTAAAGCATCCCGATCGCTTTTTTGAACGTCTTCTTACTAATTTCAAACTTCTTTTTAATCGACTCCGGATCACTTTTATCATTTAACGGAACAAACCCATCTGCTTTTTTCAAGGTATCCAGGATCCTTTGAGCATTAGGCTCTACTTTCACATATCCTTGTTGATGAAAATCGACGTCTACCTTATTTCCTTCCCTTATTTTCTTAATGTAGGCCTTGCGATGATCACCAATACGGATATTGGCAAATAACTCATTTTGATAGATCAATCCTTCATGCAAATGATCGATAATCACCTTAACTCCAAGGGGTGTAAATTTCCATATGATGACATCCACCTCATCGCCTTCTTCAACAGATAGATTTGTATTATCGAGATACCTCCCTACGCGGCTACTGGCGGTCAGGCGGTCGGTCTTTTCATCGATATACAAATAGACCAGGTAAGATTTTCCGGCCTCCATAGGTTGACCTTGTTCGCGAAAGGGTACAAATAAGTCTTTTTCCAGGCCCCAATCTAACCAGGCCCCGTTTTTACCAATCATTCTTACTTCCAGGTAAGCAAATTGATGCAACTGGATTTTGGGATTTAGGGTCGTCGCCACCGGCCGCTCTTCGTTATCGCGATAAACGAAAACCGTTAACGTATCTCCGATTTTTGCTCCCTGGGGTACGTATTTTTTGGGTAATAACACTTCATCTTCCTCGTGCCCCAAAAAGAGTCCGAATTTAGTATCTGCAATAACTTCAAGAGTATTATATACGCCTAGTTGAATCATAAATGTAAATTGTGAAGCAAAAAATTTGGTATAATAAGTTTAAATAACATTCACTTCCGGCACCAGCTTAATTCCAAACTTTCCCTCTACAGAAGCTTTAACTCTTAAGGCGTGTTGCCAGACTTCCTCGCCAGTGGCACCTCCGTGGTTGACGATAACGAGTGCTTGTTTTTCATAACATCCGGTATTACCGATCCGTTTCCCTTTCCAGCCAGCTTGGTCAATAAGCCAGCCCGCAGGTACTTTTATTTTACCGCCGGGAAGCGGGTAGAAGACAATATTTGGATACTGCTGTTTTAATTGGTCAAATTGAGCCTGTTCGATCTCAGGATTTTTAAAAAAGCTACCCGAATTTCCCAAAACTGCCGGATCTGGTAATTTGCTGGAGCGTATGGCAATGACTGCGTCGGAAACATCCCGTATAGAAGGATTGATTACGCCTTTTTCAGTTAAATAGCTTTGAATGGCTCCGTAAGAGGTGTTGATATCATGATTTCGTTTAGAAAGTTTCAGCCATACCCTGGTAATGCAATAGTTGCCCTTCAATTTATTCTTGAACACACTATCTCTATAACCAAACCGACAATCTTCTGAAGAAAACGTATGTATTTCCTGTGTTTCGAGGTGTAGCGCTTCAAGTCGATAGAACGTTTCTTTTAGTTCCACCCCATAGGCTCCAATATTCTGAATAGGAGCAGCTCCCATGGTACCGGGGATCAAAGATAGATTTTCTATACCTCCGAAGTTTTGCTCCAGGGCCCAGAGGACGCATTCATGCCAGTTTTCACCGGCACCAAAGGCCACTAAGACATCTTCTTCTGTTTCTTTGATAATCTCTTTGCCCTTTATCCTATTGACGAGCACCAATCCCGGGTAATCTGTAGTAAAGATCAGGTTGCTTCCGCCGCCCAGGATCATGGTAGGCTGGATGCCCAGATTTAATCCTGCTACCAGTTCTTCAACATTAGAAAAAATACCCAATTTCCGGGCTTTCACTTCCAGGCCAAAGGTGTGGTACGGTTTCAATGATTGGTTTTCGCTGATATTCATTGTCGAGAAATTTTGATCCGGTTAGGTGTGGCACACCTATAGATGTGCCACACCTATAGGTGGGGCATTTTTTTTAGCCTACCCCAACGCCCCTACTGAAACGCAAAAAATTTAATACCCCATAACCCTTTCTTTACCGGCAGTTTAAGTGTGTCTCCCTCACTAAATGATAAAAATCGACCATCGCGCGAGACAATCCGCTGTATTTCTTTTCCATCGTATACAAAGATATAATAACCTGCCGGTTTGGGCTTCTCACCCTTCATAAAACCAAACCGCTCAGAATAAAAGGCTTTTTTAGCAATCAATTCACAAGACCTTTCTTCAATCGCATACGGAGATAAGAATCGATTCGACCAACTAGCAAATAATGGAGCAAAAAAGGCAAATACAAAAATGAAAAAAGCGAAACTCCTTAATTTATCCACCAATTCAAACAGCGTCCGCTGAAAAAACCACCCTACTACCAGCCCAATAACGGCTCCAATAATTACCGCTCCCCAGATTAATCTACCCGGTTTAAAGGTATTGCGTATGGCTGGAAACTCCAACACATACAACACAATTAAACCAATCATGAGCAAAACGATCAAAATGTAAGGCCATCGCGCACTCCACCAGATCCCTTCTTCTTTGTCTTCACGATTCATATGATTTCCGGTTTTCCATGCTGGTTGAATGTTTAAGGTTGTCTCGCAAAGTCGGCTATTTTTTATCCACCCACCATTGAAATAGTGGGTTAATAATTTTACTTTTTTTGGATAGTATTCATTTTGGCCCAAGCTTTAGCCTACTTTCCTATTCTCCCAGTTTCCAGGTTTCCTAATTTTCTATCCTCCCTCTCACGTCGTTTCAAACTGCAATTTTGCCAAGCTACTATATAAACCATCCTCATTTTGAGAAAGCTCCGAGTGTGTACCCTTCTCTATAATACGACCTTCATCGATGACAAAAATACAATCTACGTCGCGAATAGTAGCCAGCCTGTGAGCTATAATAATAGAAGTTCTTCCCTTCATCAGCGTATTCAAGGCTTCCTGGACCAGCTTTTCAGACTCGGCATCAAGAGAAGAAGTTGCTTCATCGAGGATCAAAATAGCCGGATCGCGAAGGATCGCACGAGCAATGGCTATACGCTGACGCTGCCCTCCGGATAACTTAATGCCTCGCTCCCCTACTATCGTGTCCAAACCCTCCGGAAAGTTAGAAATAAACTCCCACGAATTGGACTGCTTAGCCGCCTCAATCACTTCTTCATCAGTGGCTCCGGGCTTCCCGTATAGGATATTTTCACGAATGGTGCCTCCAAAAAGTAAAACCTCCTGAGGTACAATAGCAAAGTTTTTCCGAAAAGCACTAATGTCATAATCATATATACTTTTACCATCAATCGCTATATCCCCTTCCTGAATGTGGTAAAACCGCATCAATAGCTGAACGATAGTCGACTTTCCAGCTCCACTAGACCCTACCAGCGCCACTTTCTCCCCGGCCTTCACCTCTATATCTACGCCCTTTAGCACCTCTATATCCTCACGGGTAGGATAACGAAAATGAACATCCTTATAGGAAATATCGCCTGTTAATGTCAATTTAGGAATATCTTCATCTTTCTTGACCACCACTTCCGCTTCTGAATTCAGGATCTCGCGAATACGCTCCGTAGCTCCAATAGCTCCGACCAGCTCCGTATAAAAATTCCCCAATCCTGCAATGGCCCCGCCAATTATAGCTGTATAGGCTACAAAAGAGATCAACTGTCCGGCCGTTATAGCATTATTCTGAACCATCAACGCTCCTTCCCAAATAATAAAAAACAGGGCACCAAATAAAATGGATACGATAAATACCGCAAATAAAGCCCTGCCACCAGCATATTTCAAGGCAATTTTCACAACACTCCCGATTTGCAAACCATAGCGATCTTTCTCAAACCACTCATTCGTGAAAGATTTAACCGTACTGACCGACTGCATCGTCTCACTCAGCGTTGTATTAGTATCGGCAAGCGCCTGCTGTCGCTTTTTGGATAACTTGCGTATATATCGACCAAAGATCAAAGCCCCGATGACAATAACAGGAAAAGTAGCCAACATGATCATCACCAATTTGGGAAGCGTAATGGCCAAAAAGACCACCCCAGAGATTAAGATGATAATCTGGCGAATAAACTCCGCAATGGTAATGGAAAAAGCATTGTAAAGGCGCTCAACATCAGCAGTCAACCGGCTGATCAACTCCCCTACCCTGCTCTTCTCAAAAAAAACGATCGGTAAAGAAACCAACTTTTCATAAAGCGCCTTCCGCAAATCAGCTGTTCCCTTTTCGCTAACCACGGCAAAAGCCATCACCCGAAAATAGGAAACCAATCCCTGTACTACCAAAACGACGATCAATACCCAACCTAATTTGCCAAGCGTCAGATCCCCTTCCGTAGTCCCTTGAGCTACATCTACTAAAAGGCCGGACAGGTAAGGGAAGACCATGAAAATAATACTAGAAAAGAATAGCAAAATTAGCCCTCCAATTAAATACCACCGATACGGCCGAATAAAACGGAATATCTTGAGCGCATCCCTGAAGTTCTCTCTCGTAAGCTTCGTTTTTTGATCCTCTTCGTCCAGGTTGCGGTATCTCCTTCTTGCCATGATTTATTTTTGGTTAAAACTAATGAATTCCCCAACAGTATAAAAAGTTTATTTCAAAGGCGTTTTTTCTATGAATAATGGACATTTAGAAAATTTATCGCTCTTTGGCTCCCACAAATTCAGGGCTTTACTATAAATTGCGCCCTTTATCCACTATCGGATTATGTACGTCTTATAACATTCGACCATTTAATTAGATTTACTTTATGAAAAAATTATTGTTTTTTTCCCTCCTTTGTACGCTTCTTTTTAGCTGTCAAAATTGGAAAACGCAACAAGCTTTAGTCGGGAAATGGGTGGCAGAGGAATTCCTCGTGGAAGGAAAACCACAAAATGAAGAACTCATCGATCAAATTTCATTGACCTTTACAAAAGAAGGTACCTACCAGTTTAAAAGCGTTATGAACTACCGGGAAGCCGGCACCTTCAGTATTCAGAACAGATTGCTTCTTACTAAAGATACGACTGGCACTAATCCCGAAGAAAAAAAGGTGGTTATTGAAACGTTGGAAGCTGATACATTAAAATTGAGCATGCGACAAAATGAGCAGGAAGTATTTTTAACCTTACTAAGAAGGAATTAAGCACTTGAGGGTGTTTCAAAACACTATTCGTGTTTCGACACACCAAACTTTCTTCTTTGGTAGGGTTATCCTTTTTTCAAAAAGAATATCTCCTAAACTATAAAAAATTCCTTAGAGGGAGTCTAAAAGACTTTTTAGACGGCCTCCTATCTAATGACACATCAATCGACACTTAACTCAATATCACCTTCAGAGATTAGCTCTATGCGTATCCCCCGGTCAGTAAGATAAGTTTGATTGAACTCAAAGCGATGAAGCGTGCCAGAGAGAAAAACATGGTCCGTTACCGGATAGTGGTTTAAGTTTGACTGTATCTCCTTTTCTACTTGTTCTAAATGCTCTTTAACAGAAAAGACCATCTGTTTACTAAATTGCTTGCGAAGACGCTTTTTAAAAATCCCGGCCAGCAACTTTTGAAAGAAATTGCTCGTCTGCAGATTATACTCCAGATCCTTCATCGCAATTTCTTTGCGTTCTTTGTTATAATAAGGCTTTCCGGAAAAAGTGATCGTTCCTTTATAGCTGCCCGACAAGAGGGTTTGAATGATCATTTTATTTTCTACGCCAATGATATCCAGCTTCTCCACTTTGATCTTTTTCTTTCCATAGGTATATACTTCACCTTCAATTTGCTCTTGGGTCATGCGTTCGATGGCTTCGTAAGAAATATCGACCGGGACTAAGAGCGAAAAAGGATTATAAGGCATATCCATAAATTGAAATCCCGGTAATTCTAAGGAAGCGGATCGCTCCGGCGGGTTTCCGATAAATACCTCAGAGTTGGATTTGACGAAGATTTTACTGTAGATAGAATCTTCTCTTATCTGAATGGGTGCCATTCCTATTTCTTCAGGGGTAAGCAATAAATACATTGGATAATGCTCCTCAATTAGAATAGGATCCTGGATTTGCGCCCAGGCTTCTTCGAGGCGTTGTTGGAGATCAAGATGTTCTTCTAACTGCCGGTCGACCAAATCAGCGATCAGATTCTTGCTTCGCTTCAATACATAGTTAGCGATATATTTAATCGGCAAATTGATGATCCCGACTTTCAGGCGCGGTTTTGAAATCCATTGATGCTCAACCACCTCGGATTCAGTAGTGATTTTCCAGTCATCTTGAATGGTATACCGGGTGACAAAATCCAGGGTAATGCTTCCTTCCGCAGAAATATTCGTCAATTGGAAGCCTTTCTTGATCCATACTTTTAAAGGGACGCTAAAGTGAATTTCATCGTTTTTAGGATAAAACGTAATGAGACTGGCCCGTTCAATGTACAGCTCGATATTTTTTTCTCCGCCTTCCTCTGTTTCCATCTGTCCTTCGAAAAGGACCGTTCCGATCTGCTCATTGATCATTGCTTGCAGATCATCCAGATTTGCGCGAATAGGTATTTGAATCGTTGAAACCAATGGATCATAAGTTTGGTGGCCAAAATCAACCTCCAGGAGAGGTTGTTTGCTTTTGCAAGAAAAGAATAAAATAAGAACAAGCAAATAAATATAGCGATAGGACATAATCAATTAGCTAAAACCACTCAATTAAGTTAAACGATAAACGCATTTCCCTCTTCTTTTCCTGTATTTTTTCTGTTTTTCTACCTTCTTGTCAAGTTTTTTTTGAAAAAAAGCTCATTTTTTTTCGCCGAAAAACACAAATAAAATTATTTTTTATTCACAATTCAACTACATCTAATAAATTTAAAAATCTTAAAATCAATATATTATATTAAAAAAGGGTTGTTTAAAATCAAAAAAAAATCCCACAATAGGGATTTTTTGTATTTGTTCCAGGCTTGTATTCTTCCGATTATTGTAGTGTGATAATTAAGTAAAGACAACGGTCTTGAAAAACAAACTTGAAATAATTACCAAATTATAAAGATATAGCGCAATAGTTTTGGATATGTTCATGGGATTATAATTTGTCAGAAAGTCGTGCCTGAGTTAGAGGCACGCTTCTCTTTTTCAATTCAACTATCACATTCAGCAAAAATATTAAAATCTTTTAGATTTTATAAAAATATAGCGCAATAGTTTTGGATATGTTCATGGGATTATAATTTGTTGTAGAAAGTCGCACATCATAGTATTGTGCGACTTTCTATTTTTTTGCCCCTACCTAATGGCTTAAGGACTTCTTTTTCAGCGTTTTCTCATAGAATATGCTCCGTTTACCCTTCCGAAGTTTCCTTTAAGACGTACATATTACAAAAAAGACACTTTTATTCAGATATCAGTTAATAATTAGTAGTTAATGGTTAATAGTTAGTGGTTAATAATGAATAGAGGGTAACAAATAGTTTTGAAAAATTTAACAAAATATTTTATTACTTTTTTTCTTTTGAGGTTACTCTATAAATAGAGAACCAACTATTTATAAAATGGCAAGTATTGTTCAAGAGAAGAGTTTTTCCTTTGCATTAAGCATAATAAAATTGGGCAGGGAGCTCATTGATACGAAGAGAGAAGACATAATTTCTAAGCAAGTACTTAAATCTGGTACTTCTATTGGGGCAAACATAGAAAAAGCATTAGGAGGCTATTCGAAAAAGGATTTTAGAACTAAAATGGGAATAGCTTACAAAGAAGCCAGAGAAACCGAATATTGGCTCCGGCTGTTGAAAGGGGCTAATTTAATAGAAGGCAAAAAGATCGATCCGTTGATTTCAGAATGTTCTTCAATTTGTAAAATGTTGTATAAGATAGTGCAATCTTCTTCGTAACCTCCTCACTTTTAACTACTCACTTTTAACTACTCACTATTAACTACTCACTATTAATTGAAAACTGATTATTATCATTCCCTTTTTGACAATTCTCATTCAAGAACTTTTTTTCTAATTAAATAAAATTGCGTATCATCGTCTTTAATAATCGAACATTTTTTCTCTCTCAAAATATTCAACTGTGGAAAGAAAACTTCAGAAATTAACCGAAAAGATCTATCAGGAAGGAGTTGAAAAAGCAAAAAAGCAAGCAGCAGAAATTATCGAACATGCCGAAAAAGAAGCTGAACAAATAGTCAAAAAAGCTCAAAAAGAAGCTGACGATATCCGGCAAAAAGCACATCAAGAGGCCCTAGAGAAAAAAAATAACATCGATGCCGAGATAAAACTCGCCAGCCGGCAATCGGTCAATTCCCTCAAACAACAAATTACTAACCTCATCTCTACCGGACTCATGTCTGACAAGCTGAATAATAGCTTTCAAGACGACGACTTCCTCAAAAATATCCTGGAAATAACAATCAAAAACTGGACGCCCGATCAAACCGGCAACCTAGAACTAAACACCCTCCTACCCCCGGAAAAAGAAACGGAACTGAGCGATTACCTATCCCATAAACTGGCTCAATCCCTTAATACAGGAATTAATGTATCATTCGACAATAAATTAAAAGATGGCTTTCGTATCGGCCCCGCCGACGGAAGCTACATCA
>CAZHOV010000077.1:19493-25979 GCA_964534315.1 uncultured Saprospiraceae bacterium
CTCCTTTACCAGCGAAGATTTTAATAATTTCTTTGGCGACTACCTCAGCCCAAAAGTGAAAAAACTATTATTTGAATCTTAACCCCAAGACTCAAGACCCAAGACTCAAGACTATAAAATGGCAACCAATACTCCATATTATTATATCGTCTCCGGACTGCCTGAGTTGGAATTGAACCAGCGGAAAATTACCATTCCCATTGAGGATCACCTCAGCGAATGGCGTGAGATGCTGTTGCCCGAAGACTTTCATTCCATATCGCTCCTGCTACTCCCCCATGATAACCAAAACCTGGTCAATCTCGTCGTAAAAAAAGCAGCCCACTGGGTACCCTTCGGCAACTTTGACCACGATACGCTGGAAAATGCCCTCAAACAACCCTTTGATTTGCCCCCTTATATGCAGGAATTTATTGCCTCCTTCCGGGAAAATCAAACGCTTTACCCAGACCTTAGTTGGGAAGATCAATTGACGGCCCTGTATTTTGATCATGTCCTAGAGCAAACCGAAGGCTTTCTTCACCAATGGTTCGAATTCGAACTCCACCTTCGCAATTTCCTGACTGCTTTTCAAGCCAGAAAATATGACCATCCACTAAAAAACCACCTGATTGGCAATAATGAAATCACCCAAAAACTGCTCAGCAGCCATGCTCAGGATTTTGGACTGAGCAAACAATTATTCTTTGTCGAAAAAGTCATGACCCTCCTCAACCAAGACAACAACCTGGAAAAAGAAAGAGGGCTGGATGAAATACGATGGTCTTTTATCGACGAATTAAATACCTTTAATTACTTCAACATTGAAAATATACAAGGCTTCCTGATAAAATTATTGATCCTGGAAAGGTGGAGCCACCTCGACGCTGAAAAAGGAGGCCAACAGTTTAAAAAATTAGTTGATTACCTGGAACACAGTATTGAATTCCCTAATGAGTTTTCTGCCATATGAGTAACACAACCGAAAAAACAACCGGAAAAGTAAAAAGCATCGTCGCCAACCTGGTAATTGTCGATGTCAATGGCCCGGTTTCACAAAACGAAATTTGCTACATCAACCTGGATGGCACCTTGCTTATGGCAGAGGTCATTAAAGTAACGGGCCAAAATGTATATACCCAGGTCTTTGAGAGTACCCGAGGATTGAAAATTGGTGCCGATGTTACCTTTGAAGGCCACCTCCTGGAAGCTACCCTCGGCCCGGGGATTCTTTCGACCAATTTCGACGGCCTGATGCATGACCTGGCCAAAATGAAAGGGGTTTTCCTTCAAAGAGGCGACTATTCCGATACGCTCGACCATGATAAAAAATGGCTCTTCAAACCGCTCCTCGAAGTGGGAACTTCCGTAGAAGCCGCAGACTGGCTGGGTGAAGTACAGGAAAACAGCATCCCCCATAAAATAATGGTCCCCTTTACCTTCGAAGGGAATTATAAAGTCAAATCTATCGCTTCAGAAGGAAATTATACCGTGTATGATGTCATTGCAGTCCTGACCGATGCTTCAGGCCAGGACTACGAAGTCAATATGGTTCAGAAATGGCCGATCAAAAGAGCCTTAAAAGCCTATAAATCCAAACCCCGGCCTTTTAAATTATTGGAAACCGGTATCCGGACGATTGACACCCTAAACCCTATCGTCGAAGGAGGCACCGGCTTTATTCCCGGGCCTTTCGGTAGCGGGAAAACCGTCCTGCAGCACGCCATCTCCAAACAAGCCGAAGCCGATATCGTAGTGGTCGCCGCCTGCGGAGAGCGAGCCAACGAGGTCGTAGAGATCTTTAAGGAGTTTCCGGAGATCGATGACCCTTGGACGGGACGAAAGCTAATGGAACGAACAACCATCATCGCCAACACCTCCAATATGCCGGTGGCAGCAAGGGAAGCCTCCGTTTATATGGCCATGACCATTGCAGAATACTACCGTTCTATGGGACTCAAAGCCCTTATGCTGGCAGATTCTACCTCCCGATGGGCCCAGGCACTGCGCGAAATGTCTAACCGGCTCGAAGAACTTCCCGGCCCTGATGCCTTCCCGATGGACCTCCCCGCTATTATCGCTAACTTCTATTCCAGAGCCGGTTTCGTCTACCTGAATAACGGTAAAACCGGATCGATTACCTTTATCGGAACCGTTTCGCCCGCCGGTGGTAACTTCAAAGAACCCGTCACCGAATCCACCAAAAAAGCAGCAAGGTGCTTCTATGCACTCTCCCAACAACGTGCCGATAGTAAACGATACCCCGCCATCGACCCCATCGAAAGTTATTCTAAATACCTGGAATACCGGGAGCTGCAGGAAACCCTCAATAATACCATCGATGAAAATTGGACAGATACCATAGACAGCCTTAAAAATGCACTCCTCAGAGGCAAAGAAACCTATGAACAGATCAATATTCTCGGAGATGACGGTGTGCCAATAGAATACCACATCATCTTCTGGAAGTCCGAGATTATTGACGAAGTGATCCTCCAACAAAATGCCTTTGACGATATCGATGCCCGCACTCCCATGGAACGACAAAAATATATGGTCCAATTAGTCACCAAATTATTGGATACCGACTACGAGTTTGAATCCTATGAAAAAGTAGCCCCTTACTTTAAAAAGGTGATCAACCTTTTGCGACAAATGAATTATTCCCTGTATTTAAAGGAAAAATTTAAAAATTACGAAGCCGAACTTCTTCAATTGATAGAAGAAAAATCCGTAGCATGAAAAGAAAAGCCTTTCAAAAAACATACACCCACATCGGCCAGATCACCAAGGCCACCTGCTCCGTCCGAGCCTCTAATGTAGGTTATGAAGAATTGGCCATTGTTGACGGCAGACCTGCACAAGTGGTGAAGATACAAGATGATATGGTGACCCTTCAGGTATTCTCGGGTACTGAAGGAATTCCCACCAACGCAGAAGTCGTCTTTTTAGGAGGTCCTCCTTCCTTAAAGGTAGGCGATGACCTGGCCGGACGTTTTTTTAACGCCTTCGGCGACCCCATTGATGGCGGCCCGGAGATCGACGGGGAAGAACGCGAAATCGGAGGCCCGTCTGTTAATCCGGTAAAACGAAAACAACCTTCCGAGCTGATCTCTACCGGCATTGCCGGTATCGACCTCAACAATACCATCGTTACGGGACAAAAGATCCCTTTCTTTGCCAACCCCGACCAACCGTTTAATCAGGTAATGGCCATGGTAGCTCTCCGGGCTAAAGCCGATAAGATCATCCTGGGCGGTATGGGAATTTCTAACGACGATTACCTCTTCTACCGCGATGTTTTCGAAAATGCCGGAGCCCTCAACCGTATCATTAGCTTTGTTAATACCGCTGAAGATCCGCCGGTAGAGCGGCTACTAGTTCCGGATATGGCGCTAACCGCCGCAGAGTATTTTGCAGTCGATAAAAAAGAAAAAGTGCTGGTCCTCCTAACCGATATGACCCTCTATGCCGATGCCTTGAGTATCGTATCTAACCGGATGGATCAAATTCCGTCAAAAGATAGTATGCCGGGGTCATTGTATAGCGACCTAGCTAAATTATACGAAAAGGCTGCCCAGTTTGAGGAAGGGGGGTCCATCACGATCATTGCAGTGACGACTCTTTCGGGTGGAGATATTACCCATGCTATTCCGGATAATACAGGGTATATCACCGAAGGACAGCTATTTCTGAGAAAAGATACGGAGATCGGAAAGGTCATTGTCGACCCCTTCCGAAGTTTATCCCGCTTGAAGCAATTGGTCATTGGTAAAAAAACAAGACCCGACCACCCCGAGGTGATGAATGCCGCGATCCGTCTCTATTCGGATGCTGCCAATGCCCGGACCAAACTGGAAAACGGATTTGACCTGACAGATTATGACGAGCGAACGTTGGCTTTTGCCAAGGCCTATTCAGATCAATTATTGGCCATTGATGTCAATATTGCTATTGATAAAATGTTGAATGTCGGATGGGAACTCTTTGCCGAGTATTTCAAACCGTCTGAAGTAAGAATTAAAGAAAAATTTGTTGAAAAATACTGGCCTAAGAACTGATTAAAAAATAACTATGGCAATTTCTTTTCAATACAATAAAACCTCTTTACAGGATGTCAAGAAACAACTTAAGATCCGGGAAAAAGCGTTGCCTATATTGAAAAGCAAGGAGTCAGCTCTGCGCATCGAAGTCAAAAAAGCCAGATATAAAGCAGAGGAACTGGAACGAGAGTTGCACGAACACATGGATCAATACGAATCAATGGACAAACTATGGGAAGAATTTGATCCCGAACTGATCAGTATTGATTCGGTAGAACTGGACAGCTATAAAATTGCGGGAGTGATGATCCCGGATTTGAAAGAAATCCATTTTAAAATAAAGGAGTTTAGCTTTTTCAACAAACCCTCCTGGTTTCCAGACGGTATTGCCGTATTAAAAGAACTCGCTCGTATCGGAATTGAAAAAGAGATCTATATTCGTAAAATGGAACTGCTGGAGCAAGCGCGAAAAAAAACGACCCAAAAAGTAAACCTGTACGAAAAAGTACAGATACCTGAGTATGAAAACGCGATTATCAAAATAAAACGGTTTTTGGAAGACAAGGAGAACCTGGAAAAGTCCTCCCAGAAGATCGTCAAAAAGCGACAAGAAGAAAATAGCAACGGCCTATGATCATACCAATGAAAAAATATCTGTTTCTTGTTCACCATGCTGATTACGATCAATTTCTTATTGATTTGCAGGCCCTTGGATTGTTACATCTAAAGGTTCGGGAAAAAGAACCCTCCAGGGAAGAATATGAAAAAAGCAGGGTGAAAAAAGAGATTGAAGAGGTGATCAAGGATCTTGAAAAACGAGATGTACCTCAAAATAACACAACTCCAGACGAAGAAGGTGGTCAGGAATTGACTAAAAAAGTCAGAAATTGGTTTGATCAACTAGAAGACCTGCAACAGGAACTCAATTATATCAATAAAGAGATTGGATACCTGACCCCTTGGGGCGACTTTGATTCCCAAAAAATTGAAGCACTAAGAGAGGCCGGAATAAGCATTCGCTTTTTTTACTGTCCGGAGAAGCGCTTTGATCCGGAATGGGAAGATGATTATTTCCTCGAAAAAGTTAGCGAAGATGCCCAGGATATCTACTTCGTAATCGTGCAAACGGATGAGACAGCCATCGGAGTCAATGCAGAAGAAGTCGATCCGCCGGAATATTCCAAATCAGAACTAGAAGTCAAGAAAGCTGCGATTGAGGAAAAAATACAAGATATCAATCTAAAGCTCAATCATCAGGCGAGCCATAATATTCCGGTTTTGGAAACAGCCTTGCACCATGTGGAGGAGGATATGGAAATGGCACGTGTTATCGCCAATTCCTTGAGGGAGGTCGAAAATAATGTGCTTGTTCTAGAGGGGTTTGTTCCAAAGACAAAAGAAAAAAAGATCAATAATTTCTGTGAAGAAAATGAGATTTTTTATTTGGAACGGACACCTCGAAAAGACGACAATCCGCCAGTCTTGTTAAAGAATTCCAGATTCACCAAGCTCTTTGAGCCTATTGGGGAATTATTCTCACTACCCCACTATGCCGAGTTGGATCTTACTCCGTTTTTTGCGCCCTTTTTTATGCTTTTCTTTGGTTTTTGCCTCGGAGATGCCGGGTATGGCATAGTTGTGATTTTGGGCGCTACGATCTATAAATTCAGAGCCAAGCCGTCCTTAAAGCCCTACCTCACCCTGGCGCAGTTCCTTGGTGTTGCAACCATACTCTTTGGGGTTTTGACCGGTACTTTCTTCGGCATGAATCTAATGGAAGAACAGTTTGCTTGGTTGGGCACCGCTCAGGATTACATGTTGGATGGTAATGAAGCTTTCAATCTGGCCCTCATATTAGGATTGGTCCAGATTTTACTTGGAATGGCTCTCCAGGCGGTCAACAAAGCTCGTCAATTTGGTTTTGTACACGCTATTTCCACTATTGGCTGGATGATCCTGGTGTTGAGTTTTCTGGATATTGGCGTTTTGAGCATGACAGGTAAAATTTCAACTTATACGGCTTGGGGAGGAGTAGCGCTCATTCTGCTATTCAATGATCCGGAGGCAAATATTTTGAACCGGTTGGGTAAAGGAGCCTGGGAGCTCTACGGCATAACCGGAGTGTTTGGCGATTTATTGAGCTACATTCGTTTGTTTGCATTGGGAATTTCCAGTGCGATATTAGGATTGGTGATCAATGAAATGGCTTTGGAAATCAGGGGGTCAATCCCGATTTTAGGTCCCATTCTATTCGTCATATTTTTATTGGTGGGGCATACTGCCAATTTATTAATTGCCTCGTTAGGTGCTTTTGTACACCCGCTGCGTCTGACGTTTGTCGAATTTTATAAAAATGCGGGCTTTTTAGGAGGCGGAAAGCCTTACAAGCCCTTTTCATTAAAAGAAAAAGGTTCTTTGACAAAAATTGTGAAAAATGGAATTTCAAAATAATATTCCTTTCAGC
>CAZHOV010000078.1:0-25866 GCA_964534315.1 uncultured Saprospiraceae bacterium
GGGGGATGTAGCTTGTTGGTGGGGGATGGCGAGGGTTGTATTCCTTTGTGTTAAAAAGATTAACTCAAATTTATTTTAGCGATTAAAAACAATTCATGTAGACAAGCATTTTAATTATTGATTATCAATCCTATTTATCTCATTTAACAAATAATATTCTTTTTATGAAAATCAGCCGTTTATTCGCACTCTTTCTCTTGTTAACTATTTCTGTTAGCTGTAGTGCTCAAAAAAAATAACGACAAAGAAGGTACTGAAGTCGTTCCTGTTGAAGAATATGTTGCCGGAAAAAATTATGAAAAATTAGGTGTCGCAACCTTTGCCGGTGGCTGCTTTTGGTGTACGGAAGCTTCTTTCGAACAAATCCAGGGAGTAGTCGATGTGATCAGCGGATATTCGGGAGGCACCAAGAAATATCCTACCTACTACGAAGTGGGTGAAGGCACTACCGGCCATGCCGAAGCTATTCAAATCTATTATAAACCAGACGTCATTTCTTTTGACAAACTGCTGGATATCTTTTTTGTCTCGCACGACCCCACCCAGCTCAACCGGCAGGGCCCTGATGTAGGCGAAGAGTACCGCTCCGCTATTTTCTATCACAATGATGAGCAAAAACAAACGGCTGCAGCCAAGATTACTGCACTCAATAAATCCGGAAAATTCGATAAAAAGATCGTAACAGAACTCTCCAAATACGATGAGTTCTGGGTTGCCGAAGGATACCACCAGGACTATTTCTGGCACAATCCCAACAACCCGTATGTGCAAAAGATTAGTAAACCCAAAGTGGAAAAAGTAAAGAAGGAGTTTAAGGATATTTTGAAAAAGAAATATAAAAAGTAATGTGCAATGTGTAATGAATGATGAATAATTAGTAATACGAAAGAAACATGAGGTATCCCGTCCCGCATTATCTTTAATGCGGGATCGGGATACCTCTCAAGGTCTATTTTACTAAATGTTAGCAGGTCTAACCTAAGTTTCAGGCAAAGAATTTACGACCTGCAAATAGTTTTAAAAAGGGAAGCCTGAATTTTTTTCAAAATTCAGGCTTCCCTTTTTAAAAAATCCTTCCCAAGGTGTTATTTTAAGATATCATTTATTAGGGTTCCATGAAGGACGTTGCCTTCAGGGTGGTAAAGGCAATGTCCTTTACCAAGCCTTAGAAAATCACATGATAATTAAAGAAAAACATGAGTCATCTCGTCCCGCATCACTTAATGCGGAACGAGATGACTCATGTTTCATTGCACATTGTTCATTGTTCATTCCCCAATAAAAAAGGGGCCTACTCCTTGCGTTTCGGCCCCCTATCCCTCTCGTTAATAAAATGGTAAAATTCTTTTTCGGAATTCGGAAGTTTTATTTTTTTCTTTTGGCTATTTCAAGGTTCAGTTCTTAACAATGGTCAACTGCTTATATCACTTCCCCTTTTCATTATGCAAATTGGAAGAAAAACTGGAATTTGTCAGTGATTTGAATCACAAAAAGGTTATGATTCTTATCAACCTTTGTAGGAAAGGAAATGCAAAGTGGTAAATTTTAGGAAGAAAAAAGGGAAAGGCAGCTTAAACAGTCTGGAGGCTTTGAAACTGTTCTTTCTTTTTTATGGTTTCCTTATATCCCGCTTCAAATATGATATCTAAATGGTTTTTACTAAAAATGGAGTACTTTTCAATGCCCTGAGGGAGGATTAGAATATCGCAGTCATCGAATTTATCGCGAGACTCCGCCATTTGATTGATCATAAAGGTTCGCTCCAACAAGTCTCGCGTGGTTTTTAGCTCTTCCGGATCGATCTTTTGGATGGGATTAACAAATACGCCAATAATTTTATCGCAGGTATCCAAAAGGGGGTCTGTCGGAAAGTTGCAGACGATTCCCCCATCGGCATAATAATTGCCGTCGATCAAAACCGGAGAAAAGACTCCCGGGTATGCGGAAGAAGCCAGGATAGAGGTGATCAACGGACCGCTGGAGAAGAATTTTCCATCTCCATGGATCAAGTCGGTAGCAGCTACAAAGAGCTGTTTTTGAAGTGATTCGTACGAATCTTCCTTAAAAAAAGGCTTTAGTACGTCATAATATTTTTCCGAATCTAAAATCCCCGGCTTTTGCCAGGTGTAATACGACCAGTGAAACAAGGGGACTGTTCTAAATAATTGGGTAATGGTCTCCACCGAATTTCCAGCCGCATAAAGTGCACCTACTATAGCACCTGCACTTGCTCCCGCCACAACGTGGGGTTCAACGCCCATTTCTTCCAGTGCTTTTAATACCCCTACGTGAGCCATTCCTCTCATTCCGCCTCCTGATAGAGCAATTCCTATTTTTGGTGGTTCCATATTCTTTACAGGTTATTTTTGAGTTTAAAAAAGGAAAAACTTACTATTTTATATTAAAAAATCATTAATAAGCGGGAAGTCATATTTACTCATCAAATATTTATTAACTTTGCAGAAGTTATATAATTTTAATTTAAAAACGATTAACCATGAAAAAATTATTTTTGTTTTTTCTAGTAATTTCTTTTGTAGCTTGTAGTGGCGGCGTAGAGAAGTACGCTGGCGCCATTAATGGTGTAGCATCCAATTGGGAGTCTACTACTGAAACCTTTACTGGTTTTGTTGAAAACCTAAACAGCGAAAAGGAAAAATTCAACAAAATCAAGTCAGAAATGACCGTGCCTGAAGATGCAAGTGAAGACATGATGACCAAGTTAAAAGGAATGATGTCTACCTTCGCGGAGCAAGGAAATGTTTTTTCCAAATTAACCGAACAAACAAACGGCTTTGCTAAAGAATGGCAGGAAAAGTCTAAAGACCTTACCGCTCTTAAAGAAGGTTTGGAAGCCGGTAAAATCGAAGGTGACGTTCAGGCTAAAATTGACGGACTTTCTGATATGATCAGCACTGCTAAAGAAAAAGTAGGGGGATGGGAAGAAATGCTTGCTGGTGCCTCTAAGCAGATTAGCAGCATTTATCAGCAATACCAAGAAATGACAGCCGCTCAAGAGGGATAAATCTTTCTGTAAAAGCAAAAAAAATGATGGATAACAAGCTTGTTATCCATCATTTTTTTTTGAAGCGGTTCCCTGTCAAGCATTAAAAATTCTTTACTTTTATAAAAAATAAAGAACCAATATGAAAAAAATAGCCCTTCTTCCCGCTCTGCTCTGTTCTGCTTTACTATGGCTGACCTCCTTCCAAAATAACTTTTCTGAATCTCCCTCTAACCAACCCTCATTTCCCGACATCCTTAACACTTTTAACCAAGCCAAGACGTATGAACACAGCCGCTTTGATACAGCACTGCTAAAGTATCAATTTGCTTTTGAACAATGGAATAGCTATCAAGATAGTACCACTGCTGTAGAAAAGCAGCAAATTGCTAATGCCCTCTTTAATATGGCCAAAGCTTTTCGCCATAATCAACAACCTTCCAAAGCATTGGAAGTCTTAACCAGTTTGGAAACAAGCTTAAGCCCTTCTATTCCTCCTGGCGATACGCTTCTTCTTCAACTCCGACTACACACCCTAGCTGCTCGACAAGAAGAGTTGACGTCGGAAGAGTTATTGACTCAATTGAAGGCGTTAGAAAAACAACTGTCAAACACCTCGGGGCTTCTCGATTTGCATCTGATTCTTGCCCGCACCTACACCAAAAACCGCCAAGAAAAACTGGCACTGCAATATGCTGAAAAGACCAAAGCATTACTTGAATCAGTATCCCCTACGAATAAAGTTCCAGCATTATTACAACTCGGCTATATCTATACAGACTTAGGACAAATAGATAGTCTGAATAACTGCCTTTCACTCCTCGAACCGCTAATCACTAATGACAAAAACGGTGCCTCCTTCTATCACCTTAAAAGCAAGTCTGCTCAATTGCAGGGGATCTTTAACGATATTCATACCTATGCTAGTAAAGCTGTAGATCTGGGGGAAAAAGTGTATCCGGGCGATATGATCCAAAAAGGGCAACTTTACTATCAATTATCTATTGGTTTTTGGCGGCTAGGACAAATCAAAAAAGCGATCCTCTACTGCCAAAAAGCTCTGAATACTTACCAAATCCATAAGGATACCGAGCGAGCCAATAAAATAAAATTGCTTTTAGGAACCCTCTACAAAGATAATTTCCAATATAGTGAAGCCGAACAAACCTTTGAGGAGTTCCTGAGCTATTGTAAAGAAAATAATGACCGCGCTCGATATTACATGACACTAAACCAACTTGGTTTACTAAAACTTTTTACAGAAGATTACCAGGAAAGTAAGGATTATCTACTACGTGCTTTCGAAGCTGAAAAAGACTACTTAGGTACCATCAACCATCCTCATATATGCAATACCCTTTTCAACCTCGGTCGGGTGCATTTTAATCTTGGTCAGTATAGCATAGCAGAAACTTATTTCAAACAAGTCCTGGAAATAGCAGCAAACATCCCGACCCACTTTTCCCTGATTTCAGGTACTAACTTTAGGCTGGGAAAAATAAAATCCCGCCAACAAAATTATGAGCAAGCGCTGCAGTTTTTTCAAGAAGCCATCAAACCCATTGTTCCCTCTTTTCAACCTACAAATTTAACCGATAATCCGCCCCTGGATGCTCCAAACTACTCTACGCTCCTTTTATCCAATGCGTTGTCCGGAAAAATGGCCGCGTTATATCGCATTGCCCAATCTAGTCAGGAAAAGCAAGCTATCGATAATGCTCTGTTTATGGCGGATTATACCCTTCAACATATCGAAAACCTCCGGTCGAGTTTTAAAACGGACTTTGCCAAACAAAAATTAATGTACCTGGCCACAGACATTTACGCTACAGCAGTAAAGATCAACCTCCTTGCCTTTGAGCAAAAACAGGACCCTGACTTTTATTCCGCCGCCTTCACAGCTGCTGAAAAGACAAAAGCGGTTATTCTCAATGAAGGGATCAAAGCCACCGAAGCTAAATTATTTGGTAATATTCCTGATCTTATCCTCGAAAAAGAAGAAAACTTACGATCTGATATACTAAAGCTGGAAGAAACAATCAATCTTAGAAAAAAGGAGCAAAATAACGACGACGAATTGGTGCAGCTCGAGAAGGACCTGATCCTGAAAAAAGAAGAAATGGAAGGCCTAATTGATCGGCTTGAAAAAAACTATCCCGACTATTATCAGATAAAATATGATGTGGATGTGGCTAAAGTAGCCGATGTACAACAATACTTAACCTCCAAACCAGAAACGGCGCTCCTGGAATATATGTTACAAGATAGTACACTGACCATTTTTGCTATTTCAAAAGATACCTTCTTATACCGCAGCCACCCCTTGCCTCCCCTCTTTCATAGGCGACTGGATACTTTACAAGCCATTTTGAGCAACAGAACAGCAGGCTTACTAGCTGAAGCCGAAAGGAGAAAGGAATTCAGTCGTTTCGTTAATCATAGTCGTTTCTTCTACCAACAACTAATCGAACCTTTTGCCCAAAAGCTAGCTGTAGAAAACTATATCTTGGTCCCCGATGCTAAACTTGGGTACCTGCCTTTTCAGATTTTATTGACGAATCAGCCCGATCAATCCGCCATAGCCTCGATAGATTATCGCAGTCTACCCTATCTATTCCTGGATCGTAATCTCCGATATGCTTATTCTGCCACTTTGTTAGCCCAAAATGCTCGACTTAAAAAGCCCGCTATCCCTTATATTGGTTTTGCCCCCGTTTATGATGCTCCCCGGCAAGTAGCTGCGAACGTACCTGATAAAACAGAAGCCATTGATATAAGGGCAGGCCTCGATTCACTAGCTTACAACCAACCCGAAGTAACTGCCACTCACCAACTTTTTGGAGGAAGGGCCTTGCTGGGCAGCCAGGCCACCGAAGCAGCCTTTAAACAACTGGCTCCTTCAGCCGCCATTATTCACTTGGCTATGCATACCATTATTGATCAGGAAAATCCCATGTCTTCCAAATTACTCTTCACCCCTGCTGCCGAAAGTGCGGAGGATGGTAATTTAAATGCCTTTGAATTGTACAATATGCAGTTAAGCGCCGAGCTGGCAGTAATTAGCGCTTGTGAATCGGGGTACGGAAAAATTCAAAAGGGAGAAGGTATTCTTTCGCTTTCCAGGGCATTTAAATACGCCGGCTGCCCCAATATTGTTTTAAGCTTATGGAAAGCCTCCGACGCCTCTACTAAAAACATTATGACCTCTTTTTTTGAGAATCTGTATGCAGGCCAGCGCAAAGATATTGCACTCAAAGAGGCCCGTAAAGCTTATCTTTATAATGTCAAAGATGACAGGCTTACGCATCCTTTTTTCTGGGCAACCTTAGTCCTTATTGGCGAAGAATCTCCCTTAAAGATAAATCTAGTCAGTCAAAATTATCTCTGGATCGGACTTGGGATAGCAGCGATCCTCATCGCCTGGTTTGGATGGAGATGGAGGAAAACGAGGTGACGAGGTGACGAGGTGACGAGGTGACGAGGTGACGAGGTGACGAAAATTACTCCTCATTTTTTAAATTCAAGAATGGTTGAGTTTAAATTTGCCTATTCTCCTCCTTTCCTGTTTTCCACATTAATATTGAGGCTTGAAGTCAGGGCTATAGCCTCTTTTCGGTAGGGGTGGGTGGAAGAATTAGCTATGGGCAGGAGGGCTTCTTTGAGATCATTTTGCGAGGCGCCGCTTTTTAGAAGAGCGAGGCAATAGTACCAGGTGCGTTTAGATTCGGAATAGGTACCTTTCTTCTGGAGGTATTTTAGGGCTTTTGGTAGATCATTATTGACCAGGCACAAGAGGCCCAGATGAAAATAGTATTTCGAGCTATCTTGCCGGAGGGCTGCCTCGTCTACTTTCTCCAGGGTAGCCAGGGCTTCATCATATTGTTGATCTTTGTAGAGGCGGATTGCTTCCTTCCAATTGGCAAAATTTTCCTCTAGGGTATTAATAACAGCCGTACTGGTGTCTCTCGAATTAAGGCTGGATTTATCAAGGGTCAGACTGAGCGCATCTTTATCAAAATAACTGGCAAAGAGTTGGTCGCGATTGGTCGGGAAATCCGACTGGAGGTAGAGATAAATACCTATTACACCGATCAGTACCACTGCAGCCGCAATAGTCAGGATAGTACGGAAAGGGATAATGATTCCTCTGGATGATCTGCCCGATTTTCCATGCAGGTATTGTTGTTGGATATCCTCAACCATCTCCCGGAAAGCCATAACTTCTTTTTCCGAATGGGCTTCGATGATAGAACGCTGAAGATTTAATTCTTCTTCCAGTTGGGGGTCCATTTTAAGTTGGGCTTCGTAGGTTTGTCTTTCTGCCACGGAAAGTTCATCCAGCAGGTATTTCTCAATCCATTCGAAGCGTTCTTCCGTATTCATTAGTGTTTATTGATAAAGTTCTTGAATAAAGGTATCTTCTTTGATCAATTTGATCAGGCGTTCCTGACAGATGTGTTTTCTTCTGCGGGAATACCCCTCGCTACCGTGCCCCAATACAGCCGCTATATCAGCATAGCTTCGTTTATCCCAACGCATTCGAATGATTTGCTGACAGTCTTCGGTCAATTTTTTGACGGCTTCCCTCAATCGCTTATGCAATTGGGTTTTGACAATCTGCTCATCGGGCAGGTCGCTTTCATCCATAGATACCCGTTCGATCTTTTCTGTTACCTCGGTAGTTCTACTTTTTTTACGAAATATTTTCCGCCAGGTATATTGGCAAATTTTGAGGAGATAGGCCGAGAAAGGAACGGTCAGGACCAGTTCGTCAGCTTGCACTTTTCGGTAGATTACTTCTATTGCATCCGCAAAGATATCTTGCGCTTCTTCTCTGCAAGCCCCCACTGACATAAGATGTTTAATGATGTTGGGTTGGAATTCTGTAAAAATAGAATGGATCACCGCCCGATCTCCCTTCTTAATCCCATCGAGATAGGTCTCATTTGAATGTTTTCCCCAGGTAGCGGTAGCCATAAGCGGTTGTTGGTTTTCGAATAAAGAAATTTGTCCGTAGGCAAATATAATAAAATTAGAGGCAAAAGGAACCGGGGGACCAGAGGACCAGATCAGTCTGAAGGACTGACATCCCCCCAACTAGCGGCAACGCCCCTAGCACCAGAGCACCAGAGGACCAGAGGACTAGAAGACCAGATCAGTCTGAAGGACTGACATCCCCCCAACTAGCGGCAACGCCCCTAGCACCAGAGGACCAGAGGACCAGAGGACCGGAAGACCAGAGGACCAGCGAACCAGAAACCAGGGAATGCAAAATATCACTGCTACTCCTGATAAATATCATCTTTTCCAAAGATTGAAAACTGTTCCTTTGGCAAAGCAAAATCACCGTCATTATTTATTTAAAACTCTTTTATTTTAGGCTTAACGATGGTAAATACTCTGGAAACATTGAATCCAAAGTGGATATCGCCATCTAGCCAATTGCCAATCGTTTCTGTTACAAAGCCTTTTTCAATCATGGAAGTGGAATTGGTAAAATGGAGTTGAAAAACATGACCACCGGTTTCGATGTCAAATCCTATCGAAAGAGAATTTCGGTAACCATCTGCTAATTGATCGGGAAATACGGGAATGTACTCAAAATTGACAGCCACTCGCTTGTTTAATTTCACTCTTCCCGCCAGTGCAACGGCAAATACATCGTTGCTTTCTTCTGTCGTCCTGACGAGATTACGATGTATCATAGTGGGGCTGACCTGAAACGTAATGAAATCATTGAATTTACGTCCGACAATCAGTTGATAAGCATAGAACATGCGAGAGGTAAAATAATTTTCCCGATCCGGATCCTGAAAACGGATAGATTTGATCGCCGTACTTGCAAAACCGGCAACCGTTACCGGCATTGTTCGTTTTCCGGTACTTTGCCTCAGAAACTTATATTTAATAAATCCATCATAAGTCTTTTCAAAGCTACTTCTGCCAATTCCTATCGTTAAGCGATCTGTTACGCCGTAATCCAGCCCTAGCCTGATAGAGGCGTTATCGAGACCAAAAAACTCATAAGCTCCGCCATTGATAAAACCAAACCGGTGAGATATTTTCACATCGAGTACGCCTTTTGCAGTACTTTCCAACGAATGCAAATTAATAACTCTATTGGTTTTGAAACTGGCAGTTGTATACTCGGTGGTTTCCTCTTCCCCTAAGAGAGAAAGCAGGTCATCTTCCTCCTGAGCAATTGCTGCAATTGAAAGGCACCAACAGGCAAAAAAGAAAATCGCAGGTTTTATCAATGGCTTCATGCTTATTTTTTATAAACTTTAATTACTTAACTAAAGGCTGATAATCGATATTTACATCAATTTTCACCTCTTTGGCAATATTATCGCGAACAACCGAAGGAATCTCGATTTTGTAATCTGCTACTTCCACAACAAAGCTGGATGAAGCACTATAACTTCCATCAGAAACATTGATAGTCCCTTCTGCTTCTACCGGCTGCGTCTCACCGTGAATAGTCAGATCTCCCTTTACCTTTACCGGATAGGTGCCATCTTTTTTCAAATCGACTTCATTCATATTTACCACTTCACCTTTAAATACTGCTTTTGGATACTTGTCGCTTTCCATATAATTTTCGTTGAAATGCTCTTGCATCAAAGCTTTTTCAAACTGAAAAGCCTTGATTAACACTGCAAATTCCATACGGCCTGTTTCCGTATCCAATACGCTGGTAGCTTTCGAATTGTGCGCTTCTATTTTCTCTAATGGAGCATCAGAATAAAAGGAGATTTTCCCTTCACGGGTAAAATGTTTTTGCGCATTGACCATTGTTACTACACCCATAAAAAAGAGGCAACAAATAATAATTTTTTTCATAAGATTAGATTTTTTTAATCTGAACAATTAAAGAATAGTCATTTAGGGATTAGTTTTCCACTTCTACGCATCTTACCATTACAACATCCATCAATAACCCGGTACAGATCCCTTTGAAGGACACTTTTTCCCCTGCTTTGAAATCGGTACGATCGTGATCGGTTAAATTATCCAGCTGACAGATTACGCTAGCCAAAGGACTTTCTGTTTCGAGCATCAGGCTGGTATTTCCTTCTTCATCTTTTGTTACTTCTCGTATTGTTCCGGATACAGTGATTACTTTATCCAGAAATTTTTCGTTGGCGGCAGATTCATCGGTTTCAAACTCTTGGTACAAATTGGAGGCCTTCATTTCAAAATCGGCTTTTGCCCTTCCTATATTTTTATGCGGTTTATTGTATAAGTAAAAGCCAAAAGCTATACCTAATACAATAAGAATAACTACGTATTTTATATACTTCTTCATAATTTCACTTTTTTAGATTGGAAAATGTATGGTGATGGTTTAACGAGTTAATCACTAATTATCAGGAGCTCCAAGGCCGATCCATGCTTCAATTTTTGCAATCTCGCACTCCAGTAGTTGAGGTGCATTTTTGGGCATAGGGGAGAAACCACTCGTATGTTTAATCGCACCCAGCAACTGGTCATTGTCAACATATGTCCTAAGGTTTTGATAGCCTTCAAGTGTTATATTTCCATTATTGCTGGCTTGATCATGACATCCATAGCAATTTTCCTGGATAATCGGCAGCACATCTCCCTGGTAGGTCATATCTTCAGTCTGACATTCAAGTGTCGGATAAAGCTCTTCTTCCACATCGTAGTAACAACCGATCTGATTGACCAGTATAGCGAAAAAGATGGCCAGTGATAAAAAGCGATATATAATTTTCATCCTTACTTTTTTTGTTTTATATCGTCGATTAGAATCTTTTGGTTCAGCTAATTAATTGTTCAACGCACCTTCGTCAATCCACGCTTTGATCTGTTTGATGGTACATGCCGATAATTGAGGTTGATTCTGAGGCATCGGAGAAAAGCCAGGCAAATGGGCGATAGCCCCGTACAATTGACCCGTATTGGCCGTATTGGCAATATTGGTATAATTGCTTAAGTCTATACCCCCGGAAGGAAAGCTTCCGCTATGACAGCCTTGGCAGTTAGATTGAATAACCGGTTGTACATCGGCGCTAAAACTCACATTCACCGTATCGCAACCTGAGGCGTCGGGATCACATTCCAGGTCTTTTGCTCCCTGTAGAATCCATTTTGATATAAGATTAATTTGACTGGTCGTTAGTTTATTATTGGGAGGCGGAGGCATAACCTTATCTTCGTCGTCTTCCGTGATCACTTCGAACAGATCACTCGATCCGAGATCAAAAGGTTGCACATCTGCTGTAGCCATCACATTTTCATAGGAATCCAAAATGACCCCGTCGGAGGCAGTATTGGCATCATGACAACCACTAAAAGCACAGTTCGAAGCCAGGATAGGCAATACTTCCAGATCAAAATAGACCAGATCCGGGTCGCAGGGCACGCCATTATTAGTGGTATCTACCGGATTGTCTGTAGTATCTACTGGATTATCAGTGGTGTCTATGGGATTCATATCATCCATGTCGTCCAAAGTGATCGGATCATGTTTACATCCTTGTGTAAGAATTATGGAAGAACCGATCAAGGCCAACATGAAAATTAAAAATAAATTCGCTCTCATCAAGATTATTGATTTTATATATCAAAAGTAAGGGTGTTTAATCCCGTAAAAAAGTTAACTTTACTGAACGGGAAAAAACAAGGTCTGAATGAGCAAAATTATTATTCCCGACGGCTTAGAGAAACGTTTTTATTATCTGATCGCTCATGTAGCATATTGTTTTTTTGGTTTAAATGAGCTACCGCATCAATTCTAAAGGCACCATTAACTACGATTTGATCGCCCTGGTCTATTCCGTGCTCAATTAAGTAGTAGTCTCCGAGTTCTGTTCCAAGCTGTACAATCTGTTTTTCAAATACGGGGATACGTTCGAATTCCTCATTCTTTATGTAGACAACGGAACTTTCGCCCGTCCATAAAACAGCTGATTTTGGGATTAATGGATAAGCTTTCTCCAGCGGTTTATCTATATTTAGTTTTCCTTTAACAAACATACCTGGTTTTAACCATTTTTCTGAATTAGGAACTTCTAATCTTATTTTTCCGACCCTTTTTTCGGGGTCCACAAAAAAATCTACATATTCAATATTGGCCTTAAATAATCGTTGCGGGTGAGCGGGAGTGCTAAACTCAACTTGCTGGTTTTCCTGTATCCATCCCAGGTCTTGTTCAGCCACTTCAAACTCAGCCCAAACCGTTGATAGATCCACCACCTGATACAGTAATGTAGGGGTCCCCATATGACTGTTTCGTGCGTGATCTCCTTCCCGTGCACTCCTATCCAGAACATAGCCTGAAAAATCTGCGTAAACATCTACGGCCTGGTGGTAATCTGGCGAATTGATTAAATGCGCGATTTGCTTAAAGTCAAGCTTCCAGCTTTTTAAATTGTTATGCGCTGCACGAATAATAGAAGGCGACTTTGAATTAAACTTGAATGCTTCGATTACTGCAATCAGTTCTTTGGAGTAGATCCTTGCTATGGGTTGACCTTTTCTAATATATTGACCGGCTTCTTTTACAAACAGTTTTTCTATTCTGCCGGGAAGGTGAGCAATCTGGTTTTTGACATTGGTTTCGTTCAGTTTGATATTTCCCCTTAACCAAAGGCTTTTTTCAATTTTTTCCACCCGTTTGACGGGTTCTATCTGTATGTTAGCCAAAGCCATTGCCTGGGGAGTAAACCTAATAAGATCACTTCGGTAATCTGATTCCGATTTTCCTTTAGTTAGCGGCATTGCGCAAACCGGGCAAGTTCCATCTTTTGATTGTTGGACCCCCGGATGCATGGAGCAGGTGTATATCAATTCTGAATCGTTACACAATACTATATCATCCGCAGAGTTACCTTCATTTGAAGGAGAAAAAAAATAGCTTCCTATCCTTAAACCAAGAATAAAAGAAAGCCCAATAAATAACCAGGTAACTTTTTTCATAAGATCAATCTTTTTTAATAAATAATAATAAGGGCACCAGAAACATGGAAAATAGTTGAGTCAACATTCCTCCAAATAGTGGTATTGCCATTGGAACCATCAGATCACTACCTATTCCTTCGATCAGTAAAATCGGAAAGATCGCGATCAACGTGGTGGCAGTCGTAAGCATTGCCGGCTTGATACGCCGCTTACCAGCCGCTACCAACAGTTCTTTAAGAGAAATTTTCCTGTTTTTTCTTTTTTCCTGAACAAAATGCGTCATGAATAATACTCCATCATCGGAAGCAATCCCTAAAAGCGCAATAAAACCGATCCAGACAGGAAGGCTAAAATAAACCGGATCAATTTGAAAAATACCATGAAAAGCCAAGGCATTGTAAATGCTTAAACATAATAATCCGCCGGACATGGCCAGAAACAGACTTGAAAATAAAATTAATGCCATCATTAATGACCTGAATTGCCAATAAAACAAACCGAAAATTAGAGATAATGTAATCGGGATAATCCACCATAATTGACGATCAGTTTTGCGGGATTGATGAAAACTTCCGGCGATTTCAATGGTCGTTGCCTCTGGTAGTATCAGTTTTTTTTCATTCCTTTGTTGGTTTAGATATTCCTCTAATTGTCGGGCTACTCGCTGAGTACTTAATCCTTCTTTTCCTTCCACGGTAATGTAAAGGACCGAAAACCCATTTTCTCCTTTTATTTGCTGAGGCCCCACACGAAAATCTATATCCGTCAGTTGATGGAGCGGCAACCAGTTTCCTGTAGAAGTAGGTATTTCTATATTTTTAAATTGCTCGATGGAGCTTCGATACTTGAGAGGTAAGCGGATATTTATCCCATATCTTTCATTATCCTTATACAGATAAGTTTTGGGTATTCCACCTGTTGCTGCCCGAATATATTGATGAATAGTGACGAGTGATACGCCATAATCTGCCATTGCCTGTCGATTAGGCGTACATTCAAGGTAAGATTTTCCGATTAAGCGATCTGCAAATACAGTAGCCGGATTTAAAAAAGGCGCATCTTTTAATAAAGACTCTAACTGAAGCGAAAGCAGTTGTAGACCTTTCTGTTGTTTTCCTGTAATCTTTATACCCACATCAGAGTGGAATCCTGATTCAAGCATGATTTGGCGGGTCTCTATAGGATAAAGCTTTGGAGGTATCGTCAGGCCGGGAATAGTGCGGACGACATCAGTTATTTCTTGCCAAAGGTCATCAGGGTTTTCAATATGAGGCCTCCAGTTTATCGTCTTTTCTCCATTTTTGTCTTTTCCAAATCGAGGATGGTAAGTGACTAACACCTCCATCATACTTAGTGGTGCCGGATCAAGTGGTGAATCTGCTCTTCCTGACTTTCCAACAACTTCCTTTACTTCCGGTAAAGCCTCAATAGCCTGGTTGAGAATGGACAGTAATTCTTTGCTTTCTTCAATTCCTGCATGAGGAGCAGTCACCGGCATCAATAAAAATTGGCCTTCATCGAATTCAGGTAAAAAAGATTGCTGGGTAGTACTTCCCCAAAATATACTTATCAAGAAAAATATTCCCATTCCCGACAAAACCCATCGTCTATATACGATCATCCAATCCAATAATCGATCATAATACAAAATGACATAATTTGCTATCCATAAAATGATCAACATCCCTCCAATGAGATAAAGGCTTTTTACATGAATAAAACCGGCAGGATACCAGGTTACTAAAAGAATAATCAATAAACCGACAATAATCAATCGATTATAGCGGGTATTTATTTTAATTTTCTTGGCTGCCCTTCCGAAGTAAAAAAAGATTACCGGAAAAAGGGTAATAGATAATAAGAAAGCTGCAAACAGGGCGAGTGTTTTGGTCCAGGCAAGGGGAATAAAAAGCTTGCCTGCATCCCCTTCTAAAATAAAAACCGGAATAAAGCCAAGGATAGTAGACGCCGTAGCGGTAAGAAGTGCCGGACTAATTTCTTCGAGACTCTCCGTTATCAATAATTTCAGGGGTTTTTCGCTGGTATCGCTCCCTTCAAAATTGTCTATTAACTGAGTACCGATGATGATTCCCATATCAACAATAGACCCGATAGCAATAGCTATTCCCAAAAAAGATAACAAATGTACTTCTATCTCCATCCAAAACATTCCTAAGATCACGGCAAAGATAGTGAGTGGAAGCATTGAGCTGATGGCTAAAGCAGGCCAAACCCGGCCGATCAGCACCAATACTACGATGGCTGTTATCAGCAATTGTAGCCATAAAGTATGTGTTAAAGTGCTAAAGGTCGTTTCTATTAATTCACTCCGGTCATAATAAGGAACGATCGTCAAACGACTAAGGGCTCCATCCTGAAGAAACTTACGAGGAAGTGCCTGCTGAATGGCCGGGAGTTTTCTTTTAATGGCATTGATAACTTCAAGCGGGTTTTTTCCAAATTGAGCTACTACAAACCCTCCTACCGCTTCCAATCCATTTTTGTTCAGCACTCCCCGACGATCCTTGGGGCCAGAAGAAACATAAGCGATATCCTTTAAGAGGACAGGAGTATTGCCCTTACTTTTTATCAGAATTTCTCCCAACTCATCAGGATTTTGCAATCGTCCCAATCCCCGCACAATATATTCTGCACGGTTTATTTCAATGGTTTGACCACTACTTTCCCGGTTTTCCTTCTGAAGTGCCTCTAAAACATCTTTCAGGGAAACCTCTAAATCTATCAGTTTATCGGGCATCAGATCAACCTGATACGCTTCCTCATAACCGCCGATCGAAGCAACTTCAGCCACCCCCGAAACACTGAGAAACTGATCTTTTACGAATTCATCTTGTATCTTTCTGAGTTCCTTCAATTCCCATCCGCCAATTATCTGGCCACTACTATCTATTCCTTCCAGCGTGTACCAGAAAATATGACCCAGGGCAGTGGCTTCAGGACCTAATTTCGGAATCACCCCCGAGGGAAGTAAATCTGATGGCAACGCATTTAATTTTTCGATCAATCTGCTACGCGACCAATAAAAGTCAGTCTCCTCATTAAAAATAATATAAATAGAAGAATAACCGAACATAGAATGACTCCGAACGGCCTCGACATTAGAAAGACCCAACAAAACAGACGTCAGCGGTAAACTAATTTGCTCATCAACCTCTTCAGGAGAGTGCCCGGGCCAGGAGGTAAACACAAGCTGCTGATTCGATCCCAAGTCTGGTATGGCATCAATAGCTAATTGTTCAAATGGACTGTCAAAGGAAAGAACGGGACTCCTGAAAAGTCCGAAGATAATCAGGAGCCCAATAAGTAAACAACTTACAAAGGGGTAATTTAAAAAGAATAAAGTCCATCGGTTTAATCCCTTCATTGGATAATCAGTTTACCTCTATAGACAGCACTTTCCGATCTTAATTCCAATGTATAGATCCCTCTGGATAAACGATCCGGATAAGTAATTTGCATCACTCTTGAACCGATCGCTTTATTCTGTAAAATGTTCCTTCCTTTTACATCGTATAATTTCACTTTCAGATCCTTACCAAAATCTCCCGGATCAATCCCTTCGACACTCCATTGCTGCCTGAATCCACTTGAAGGGTTAGGATATATTTTGATCGATCTGTTGTAAATCTCCAAAGAGTTGATGTTTGTAGTATTCACTGAAATTTCCATGCAAAAAGAGCGATTGCAGTTATTCAGCGTATCTTGTACAAGCAAACATACATTGTAATTACCCGGTTGATCATACTGATGAACAGGATGCTGTTCATTTGATGTATTTCCATCCCCAAATCCCCACAACCATATGTTCGGAGTTCCGGTGGTTTGATCAAAAAACTGAAAGCTCAAATCACCCGAAAGGGCCTGGTAGGTAAACCCGGGATTAAAGAGGAGGCAGGGATGACTTAAGTCTATCCACTGACAAATGGTATCCGAACAACCTGTGGAAGAGTTTTCAGCAATCAGGCATACAGTATAACTACCTTCTTCATCATATATATGTTGCGGATTCTGCTCTGTAGAAATAGTACCATCTCCGAAATCCCATTGCCATAGATCCGGATCCTGGCTGGTAGAATCATTAAATTGAACCGCTTGATTCTGGGCATCAATAACAAATCCGAAAGCTGCTTCAAAACCAAAACAAATATCATCACAATCAGGCATTTGGAAACTAGTATCTATCTGGCAATCAGGCTGATCAGCATCGAAGATCAACAGCGAATGCGTGGCTCCGTCACCTTCAACCATCGCCATAAATGATTGTAAACTTGAGGGTCCATAAGCAAAAGGACTTCCCGGTAACTCCACTCCGTCAATTTCTACAATATATCCGTTAAATCCCTGATTATTTGCTGTAAAAGTAAAACCTACATTCAATATGCCGTCATCGCAAGATTCTTCAGCAATAATCGTTCCCGCCATTCCGATTCCTCCGGGAGCTCCGTGCGGGATACAATAGTAAGGGTGTTCGCCGGGCGTTTCCAAAATGACATCATAGACTGCTCCTTGTCCCAATAAACCGGAATTCCAAGAATCCACCCCGGAGGTGGCATCGGAGGTAGTTGTGTGAGGAACCACCCCCGTCCAGACAAATCGATTAATATCACCTGTATTCACAACGATTTCCTTTGGGTCAAAATCAAAATCTAACACCTCTATTTCATGAATTAGGGGTAAATCTATTGCTATTTCAAGGCTTTCTAGTGAACATACCGCCTGACAATCGGGAACTAATACGGAAACTTCTGAATTGCAGACAGGATCCGTCAAATCTTCTACTATAATTTCATGCATCTGCCCATCACCCGGCAAGAATAGATCAATTTGGGTAGTGTCTGTGGAAGTGTAATTGAAAGGACTTCCAGCACTCAGTAGACCATCTATAAATAGATTAAAGCCGGCATCACCCGGATTATTCGTTAATAAAGTGATTTGGTAAGGCACCTCTTCCTCGCTATTGCAGCCTCCGGTTTGTTGAGCTATCAGTTCAATGGAACAATCTTCGTCACACATAGGTACTATCAGATCAGTTTCAGCTATACATTGCATATCCATTATGTCCTGTACCTTTATAACATGCGACAGCCCGTCTCCAAATAAGGTGATCGTTATAATGGTGGTGTCTCCGCTGTAGTTAAAGGGAGTAGCATTATATAATTGATCATCCACAAAAAGCTGGAAGCCCTGATCGCCGAGATTACTGCCGAATATGGCTAATGTTACGTCGGTGGAATCAAAACCGGAAATACAATCTGCTATTTCTTCTATGCTTAGGTCTAATTGACAAATATCCTCACAAACAGGAGAAATAAAATCAACTGTATCTGCACATTCTGTAAAATTTATATCCTGAATGATCAATTCGTGGCTGGAACCATCTCCCGGTATCAATAACATTAAGGTATTTTGTCCGCTTCCATCGTAGGTGAAAGGACTGCCGGAAATTAATTCACCATCGAGCCTTACCTCATATTCATCTCCAAAATTCAGCGCATTGAATTGCAGGGTAGCTTCTATCGATCCGTCGATACAGGGATCATTAACTGTAATTGTCCCTGCCATCCCAATTCCGCCTGGTCCACCGTGCGGAGTACAATAGTAAGGATGGACTCCTGTCTCCTCCAGAATTAAGGAATAGGAAGCACCTTGTCCCAATAGTCCGGAATCCCAACTGGAAGGACCTGAAACCACATCTGAAGTAGTGGTATGGGGAATAACACCCGTCCATTGAAACTCCACCGTGTCTCCTAGCGAAATACTTAGATCTTTCGGGATAAATTCAAAATCTTTAACCTCTACGATATGTTTCGTTGGTCCGTCGCTATTTACCGCGAGGTTCAGTACTTCACACGGAGGTCCGCAGAGAGGCGTGAAAATTTCTGTATCTGCCACACAACCGGTACTATCTACATCGGTTATCTCAATGGTGCGGTTAACCCCAATACCGGCAATAGTGATCGTATCCTCAGTTATACCGCTTCCATCATAGGGGAAAGGGCCTCCCGATAATAAATTTCCGTCTATCCGGATGATGTATCCATTGACCCCCGTATTTGACCCGTTAATTGTCAGGGCTATGTCTACCTCATTATTGGCATCACAATCACCAACCTGAATAGCCGCGACCTCTAAACTACATGTGTCTTGATTTCCTCCACAATCGGGAAGAGTAACAGAGGAGGCGATACTACAACTCAAATCTTCAGTATCGACAATTTCTATGTTGTGTAAAAGCCCGTCGCCCGGTAGCGATAAGGAAATATCATTGGTTCCATTAACAGCGTAGGCGAAAGGACTGTCGTTGGTTAATACATCATCTACATATACATTAAATCCTCCGGAACTTCCATTCTGACTTTGAAAAGAAAGATTTAAGGCCACCATTCCGTCATTACACGGTGGTTGTACCGTGATCGTCCCGGCCATCCCCACTCCTCCAGGTGCTCCGTGCGGAACGCAGTAGTACGGATGAACACCCGTCGATAAAACCGGAGAAGTATAGGTCGCCCCCTGGCTCAATAGCCCCGAGTCCCAGCTATCAGGACCCGAAGTCGCATCTGAAGTCGAGGTGTGCGCTACCGCTCCTACCCAGTCCCACTCCACCACATCGCCGGCAGTGATCGTAATCGACAACGGATTAAATACAAAATCATCTACCAACACCGTATGGGTCACCGATGAACCTGTCGAGGCTGTCAGGTTGGTTAGCTGACACGGTATTAAACAATTGGTCGTCGTAATAGAAGTAGAACCCGAACAAGTGGTATCATCAACATCCTGTGCTTCGATCATATGAGATGAGCCGTCTCCAGGAACATTGACGGTCACTACAGTATTTCCGCTTGCATCATAATTGAAGGGACCACCCGGAACGATCGATCCGTCTACAAAAAGATCGAAACCACTTGCTCCACCGTTAATATCAGTTACGGTAACTTCCACCGGCACCTCATTATTGGGGTTGCACCCCCCGCTTTCAGTTGCAGTTAAACTTATGCTACAAGGGGGGGCAGCCCCACAATTTGGAGCATCCCAGGTTGTAGATAAAATACAAGTCGGATCGGCTACATCTTCGATTTCGATCGTATGCGGAAGCCCGTCTCCAACGAGCGTTGCAGATACTGATTGGGGGCCGGTACCATTATAGGAGAAAGGGCTACCACTTTGAAGGATGCCATCAATATAGAGGTTAAATCCTTGGGGATCAGCGACAGTAGTACTAAAAGTGATATCGACGGTAAAAGTATTGCCAGCAGGACAATTTGCTATAATTGTTCCAGACATCCCCGTACCACCCGGGCCTCCGTGAGGGATACAATAATAAGGATGAGTACCCGGATTTTGAATAGTTACGTCATAGGTAGAGCCAAATCCGATCTCCCCTGAATTCCAGCTGTCAGGTCCGGAAGTAGCATCCGAAGTAGTAGAATGATCACTCGTACCCACCCAAACAAAATGGACAACATCGCCAATAACGATTGTTGTGTTGACAGGGTCGAAGAAATTATCACCCACATCTACATTTTGAGTAGTTCCACCTGCTATGTTTATTGCTAAGGAAGAAAGAAAACAATTGGAGGAACAATCTTGAGGCGTAAAGGTAATATTTTCACTGCACGTTCCGATATCTAAAGATTGAACATTAATAGTATGTGGTAATCCATCTCCCTGAACCGTAGTGCTGATAATAACCGGGTTCGCCTGATCAATTTCGTATGGGCTGCCAGGCAGAAGTTGGCCATCAAGGCTGACATCAATTTCATCGGCATTATCAAAAAGGTCATTAATGGTTATGGTCAGGTCTACGGTATTATCGCTATTGCAATTTGAACTCAGCGAATAGGATACAGAAAGGTCACAGATCTCAATACGGATTTCAACCTCTGCAGTACATCCACTTTGAGTTGTAATAATCAGCACTACATCATATTTGTCGGCAGCCGGAAAAGTGTGAAGCGGGTTTTGAGCGGTAGAAGTGGTTCCGTCATCAAAATCCCAGGACCAGGAAACAATAGGGTCCCCGGGTGAAGAGGTTGATTGGTCGGTAAATTGAATGGTTAGACCGGTATCATCGAAAGTAAAATTCGCTGTACAATTTTGAGCTAATAAACTATTTAAGCCAAAAAACAGGCCAATTAGGGATAAAAGGGAGTAAGTGTTGAATCGCATGGATCTTCTTATTTCAGTTTGTTTAAATAAAAATAGTCCGAACTAGTCGACCTATTTTTATTTAATTCACTGAACGGGAAAAAAAGATGCCTGAATAGGAAAACCCATTATTCTCCAATCAACCACTTTTTAAAATGGGGGGAGCGTTCTGTACTAACAATGGTTTCCTGGTCGATCGGTGGCGTTAATTCGATTTTCACTCTGGATTTAGAATAAGCATACATTTCTTTTATGGAATCAAGATGAATAATGAACTGCCGATTAATCCTAAAAAAGCCTCCAGGATCGGTAAATTCTTCTATTTTTTCCAAAGAATAATCGACAGGATATCGTTTCCCATCCTTTGTAACCAGGAAAGTAATCTTATTTTCAGTATAAAAATAAGCTACCTCATCAATTTGAATCACTTTTATGTGTTGACCAAGGCGGATAAGGAAGCGCTTGGGCGAGTTTTTCTGCGAGAGTGAGTCCGCCAGTTTTTGGTAATCAATGGTGGTATCCCTCAACTGATTAAATTTTGCTAATGCTTCCTCTAATTCTTTTATTTTTATAGGTTTCAATAAATAGTCGACCGCATTAACTTTAAAAGCTTTGATGGCATACTGGTCGTAGGCGGTAGTAAATATTACCGGCTTTTCGATTTTTATAAGACTAAACAATTCAAAACTAGAGCCATCGGCCAGATGAATATCTAAAAATAATAAATCAGGTGGGATATGAGTTTGCCACCATTTTATGACCCCTTCTATACTATCGATTTTATCCAATATCTTTACAGAAGGATCTATCTGAAGGATCAGTTTTTCTAACCTTCTGGAGGCAGCAGCTTCATCTTCAACAATTAGCACTCTCATAACTACTTTTATTTGATTAAAGGAACAGCAACAACAAAATGCCGGTCAGTTTTTTGAATTTTCACTTTTCTGTCAATCAATAATTGGTATCTGTTAATTATATTTTGCAAACCGAATCCGGTAGATCGCTCGTCGGTTAATTTGGGTTGTAAATTATTGCGAACCATAATATAGTCTTGATCGGAGATTGAGATATCAATCGTCAAAGGCTTCGCTTTGGAAATAATATTGTGTTTAACTGCATTTTCAACCAGCATTTGTATGGTTAAAGGGGCAACCTGAGCTTCTATTTCGTTGACGTCAATGTTCAGTATTAAATTTTCCCCATATCGCTTTTTTAATAAATAGGTATAGTTCTGGATTAGTGTAATCTCTTCCTTCAAATCGATCACGCTCTTTTCTCTATATTGAATAATACTTCTAAAAAAATCTGAAAAGTTTTCTACATATCTAATGGCTAATTCAGGATCTTCATCAATTATAGTGATGAGGGTATTAAAGCTGTTAAACAGAAAATGGGGATTAATTTGGCTCTTTAGCGCTTCAAATTGACTTTCCACTTTTTCCTTTTCCAACAAATTTATTCTGTTAACTCTCCGGTCTCTTAACTTTATGTAGGTATACCCCATTCCAGCTAATAGTAGTACGGTCATCAGGATAAACCACCATTGGGTCCATATTGGTGATTGGATCGTAAAAGAAAACATGGAAACAGGCTCGCCGTTAAACGCATCGTTTTCTGTAGAAGCAACCATGAAGGTGAATTCACCCGGAGGAAGATTAGAGTAAACCGCTCTTGGATCCTTTGAAATAATCCATTCCGGATCGAGTCCTTCTATTTTATATTTATACTTGACACTCTCGGGATGAGTATACCAAAGCCCCGTATAATTGAAGATCAGATTATTTTGCCGATAAGTAAAAAAAGGATCGGGCTGATAGATAGTATCTTCAAAAAAAACAGATACGGATGTAAGGATGGTCCGGGGATGAATTTCCACATTTTCTTTCAAAGGAGTATACCGGATCAATTGATCTTGATCGGCGATCCATACCTGCCCGAATCGATCCTCGCTAACAGCATTTAAATTCGGGTCTAGATTTTGAATCCCAACCTCATTTCCATAATAGATCAAATGCCCATTTTCCGGTTGCAACACATCAATTCCTTTTGGATGAACGATGATAATATTACCCTTTTCGTCGGTAACTAAACTAGTGATAGATAAATCCCGGATTCCTTCTTTCAAAGTTAGTTGATCGAACTGATTCCCATCAAATTTAAACAACCCGTTGTTGGCATTACTGAACCAGATATTACCCTGACGATCTTCGGTTATAGAGTAGACGGCATCTAATTCGATCGTGTCTTTTTGAATCGCATTGAGCTCAGAAGCGATAATAGCCTCTGAATAATTTTTTAGCTGTCCTTCTTCCAGTACGCTTATGCCTTTACCATCAGTACCAAACCAAGTTCTGCCTTTGCTATCGATAAAAACTCTATAAATAAAATTGGTTCCCAAACCACTCTTCTCAGTTAGATTTTTAAATTCAGTTGAGCCGATAGATAAGGGATTTTGGTGTGTATTAAATTGCGTGACACCTCCAAGTGTAGCCAGCCAAACCTGACCATTAATCCCATCTATTGAGAGAATACTACCATTTGCCAAACCGTATTTCTCATAAATGCGTCTGAAATTTCCTGTATTAGGATTGTAAATGACTACACCGTCACCAAAAGTGCCGAGCCATAGATTGTCATATTTATCTTGATATAAGCTAATGATGTTAAGTGGTAAATCCGGGAGGTGTTGTCTTAGCGGCTGCTGTATATTTCCCTGTTTATATTCGAAGACGCCAGTAGGAGTTCCCAGCCAAATTCGGTTTCGATTATCCGCCAATATGGTTTGTATAGAAGAAAAAGTTCCCGATTCGAATTCAAAATGACGATTAGCCGAACAAATACCCTCCGTATTGCTCAACACCCATATATTCCCTTCGACGTCTTTGAGTAGATCATATATTTTTGCACCTTCAAACCGGTTTTTATCAGATACCTTAGTTAACTTATTGCTTTTGGTGTCATAGCGAAAAAGACCATCTCCTTCGGTGCCCAGCCAAAGTTCACCATGTTGAAAATAAGCAAGACTGATAATCACCCCCGCTTCCCAGTTTATAGGATAATACTCAAAAGAATCCTGTTTGATATGGTATTTGCAAAACCCTTTGTCCTGCGTACCGATCCATAAATTTCCCTCATGATCCGCCAGTAACGTTCGAACGATCTCATCCGGAACGCCGTCGTCAGTTGTTAAATTAACAATATTCTTATGGGGATGATTGAACTCGCATTTACTAATACCATTATCCGTAGCTACCCAGACACCACCATGTAAATCTTTCTCCATGGCATATAAATCATTCCCCGGCAATCCGTCATCTGTGTTAAAGTTGTATAAATGAATACCATTCCAAACGTAGAGTCCTTCGCCGTAGGTTGCTATCCACAAATTCCTATTATAATCCTTTTGGAATCCCCGTATCGGAACGTTAGGAACACCTTCTTCGGGCATCCACTCCAACAATTCCGGTCCTTCTCTCTTATAATAAATACTCCCGTCCTGGTAGCCGATCCAGAGGGTGCCGTCATCATCCATAAAAAGTGCAGATACATCATTTGAAAGGGTATCCGGTTTAAGGTATGGGGCAAATCTCATCCCATCATATCGAAATAAACCATTTTTGGTACCCACCCAGATGAAAGAGAGATGGTCCTGAAAAATAAGATTGACATTGGAATTGTTCAATAATCCGGGTAGGGCATGTGTTTTGAAAGCGGGAACCTGGCCGGCAAGCTTATGGCTATTACTGCCGAATATCAACAAGAATAGGACGATGGAAATGAAGCGGTCAATATGGTACTTAGTGTTAATATATTTCACATCATCTGGATTCTAAGGTAGCTTTAATGGAAACTTTTATTTCTTCAGCAATCTTTTGGTGAACTACCTTGGGGATATCAATATCGTGTTCTTCCAATAGCACGGTAAAGAAGGATTGAATAAAAAACTTTCCATTTTTGTATTCGAGTGTACTTTTAATTATTCGCTCCTGAGAAACTCCGTGAATAGTTAGTTTTCCCTTTGCCCGAATGGTATATTTGCCTTCTTTTAAAAAATTATTCTTTTCAATAATTTTCCCGGTAAATGTACTGTTTGGGAATTTTCTACTTTCTAAATAGTTTTCATTAAAATGCTCTTGTTGAAGGGGGCTGTTAAAGCCCTCAAAAGAGTTTATTTTAACAACAAACGCAAACGTTTGATTCGTTAAATCCAGAATTCCCTGCAGATTATCAGATGCCGCTTCAATGAGTTCCAAAGGAGCATCTGATTGAAAAAAAACCTTCCCCCTATCTGTTTGAAAGCGCAATGACTGCGACCAACCCGTTGCGACATAAAATAAACAAAATAGGAAAACAAAAATTTGGCTATTAACAAGAATACTCATAAGACGAAATTATAAATTTTGATTTCAAAAAGTTAAATAATCCTGCCAAATGGGTAAAATATTGGGATGAATCCGAAAAATTGACTATTCAACGTTTTCAAAAAGCATGCAAAATATCACTGTCTTTTCTGATAAAAATCATTTTTTCCAAAGATTAAAAACTTTTCCTTTGACAAATATGAGTCATCCCGTCCCGCATTATCTTAAATGCGGGATCGAGACGCCTCATGGACTTTTTTTGCTTAGAATAGCGGTCTTAAGCTTATTTTTTGGGCTTAAAATTACAGCCCTTTCTGGGATTTTTAAAGGGGGAATACCCTGATTTTTTAAAAAATCAGGGTATTCCCCCTTTAAAAATAGTTCAAAAGGTGTCAGTTTTTGCTT
>CAZHOV010000079.1:0-25812 GCA_964534315.1 uncultured Saprospiraceae bacterium
TCAAATTCAAGAGTTCTTACAACAAATGCTTGAATAGTTTTCCGTAGTTTTCAATTGTATAATAAATCTGTTCGGTCATTATAGACTAAGTGATTGAATACCTGGAATGAACGCAGGAAATAATGACCGAACTCAAAAAGATTTTTTATACCAATTTTTTTGTCTTACTACTTAAGTTAACTGAAAATTTTGAATTTCTTTAAAAGCTTCTTGAAGACTATGTATAATATTAACATCAACTCAAAGAAGTTGAATATTTATCTAAAAAATTGTATATTTTAAGGTCGATTTAGACTGTGTTTCGGAATGAGGGATTTGGCTGTCTTGTTACGATATTTCCCCATTCCGTTCTTTTGAACAGCCAGGCAAGGGGAGCTCAAACCGATGGGATTTCTTGTAATGGTTAGTTTCAAAAGAATGTAAAGATAACAACTATGTTATTGGAGTACCAAATTTCAATTTGCGACGCCCGAAGTTTCTGGACAAATGGCATAGGCCAATATGCGAAACCCACCTGGCCGGTTCCAATCCATGGCCGGCATTTTCAAAAGTTTTTTGGTCCTGTAAAAGAACGTTATTTCTGGTCAGTAGAGCAACCTTATTTTTCAGATGAAGGCTACTATGCACGATCAAAAAATGCTGTAAAAGTCCACGGACTACAAGATTATCAATTAAACGGATTTGATCATCTTCGGGGGCTGGACCGGCGTTTATTCTCCGATGGAGCTACGAACATACGCCTGACAATAGGTACCAAATTAGAACACTGGCAACGACAATTGAGAGCGGCTGAAGGTGCTATCAAGCCTAGTTGGTTTAAATTGATCGGTGATTTTTTATCCCTGCGGACCAAAGTGCGCAGTTGCGACGGATCCTATAAAAACCCTACTCAACTCTATCATATTTCCCCCGGCATCACCAATTTATATCGTTGTAGTTCCATTCCTAAAGATGCAATTGAACAGAATCCCGGGGAGCTGGTTCGATTTGGAGATGCCTGTGTATTTATCGATTACCTGGACCGATGGGGAAGTTTCTCTTTTGATCATAAGAATATTGAGAAAATACATCCCGACTTCGAATTGTATTTTACCAAATGGATGTCTAAAAGCAGAGATGGGTCGGCAGATACTTTTATACTCAATAAAGTCGGAATTTCTAATAAAGATACACGAATGATCCGTGCCGTTGTCAAAAGGTACTTTTCCGAACTTCAAATTCTGAAAAGCTTATTCGAGATCATCGATGAGCCCGCCTGGGCTGAGCAGCTGGATTGGAGCAAGGTATGGGAGCATTTATTAAATAAGAAGGCGCTTCTGTTCGGAGGTGCCATAGAAGATGAATTATCGCAACAACTAATTCCGGTACTTCAAAAAAATGTGTTTGCACAAGATGTTGCTCTTGTTAGCAGAAGATTGGAAGCGTTGATTCAAAAAGCGGGAGACCTCTCGGCCGGGGAACGAAGAAAAGCACAGCAAACAGCGTTGGAAAAATCCATTGATCAGGTTAGGACACTTATCGCCAAAGGCAAGGTGGATGAGGCGATCTCCTTCTGCGAAACTGCCAGTCATGATGCCTTTCGTCGACACCAGGATGACTTTATTATTCAGAGCCGCCGTTTCCGGAAAAACGAGCAGCAGGAAATGGATGGGACGATCTCTTTTGAAAATTATCATTTTGAAAAGAACAGGATTGTGCGGAATCTGCTCAAAATACTAAACAACATCCAGGAAACGGCAGTAGTAGTGTAGGCTTTCTCTAGTTTTAAAAATATCAGTTGATCATTAGCTTTTTGCCAATCTTCCCGTTATTCATTTCAAACACAACAAAATAAGTACCTGAAGAAAAACCAGAAACGTCGATTGCATTCGGTTGACCATTTATCCGAATAACTTCTTCACCCAAGATATTTAGAATACTAACCCGATTAATTTTTGGTATCTTTTCTTTAAATCCGAACCTTACCTGCTGGTGAGCGGGGTTGGGGTATAGGTAAATGGCATGGTGGAGTTGTCTGCTGTTCTCTCCTTCCTGGGAAAAATCACTTTGTATGGAGGTAAGGATGGGAGAGTTTTGGGAAAACGAGGGTTCGTTACTGCAATTTGGATTAGAAGCGGTATTATCAATAGTAATGAAATGTCCCAACCGGTTATAGCCGGTAGATTCCTCCCAAACGTCACTTCCATTGGGTAATTGATTAGCCAATCGAATGGAATACGCTGGTTGATGATAGATTGTTGGCATTGGATCAGGTAGATTTAATAAAACTTCATAGTTGGCTTGAGGCATAGTTTCCGGGATACAAAGCGTTTCGTTTATGGTGTAAATCGAATCGCCGGCCAACCAAAAGCGGGCATCTTCGGATAAAGCTGCGAACCATAGCTCAGCAGTGGCGGTATTGCGCAATATAATTTCTAGTCTTCGTTTGTTAAAGGGGGCAGCATATCCGGTATTCTTCAGGGTTAGTTGAATGTCAATGACTTGGCCGGGCTGTGCGGTGTTGCTGAAGGTTCCTTCTTGCAATTCGAGTCTGTATCCCAATCTTCTTTTTATTTCATCGATACAGCCGCCTGTTACCCAGTCGTTATTCACGTCATTATTGTATTGAGCATTGAGGTAAGAAAAGTGCATGCGTTCCAGTTCGGAATTGCCAAAAGCCTGAGGATCAGTGCCGGAGCAATCGTTTTGGGGGCTGTAAGTGTCATCGCAGGTTTCGCCTCCTACTGCTACAAAGCGGCTATCTTTAGCGAAGTAAGGTTTTAGGTCGGAGGTGTCAGCCATAGAAGGCGTGGAAGAGTTCCCATAATCAGTATATGTTCCATAGTCGTCAGGGCTGGCCAGCAGGCAATCATTATGAAAGCCTATACGCGCTTTTTGGGACGTTGAAAAAGCTTCATTTTCAGTTATTGGATTGGAAGAGGTAGGGGCATTGATCCCGTAAACAGTTCGCTGTTTTATTTGCGGGTAGCGCACTTGCACCATACGTTCGTCAGGGGTAGCATCCAATAAAGCATTCAGTACGTCGGTCCGGTCGGTCCAGTTTTGATCGGTTAGTTTGTAGTCAGGAGGTTGGGAGGCATCGCCAAAATAGTCGGTATAATAGTTTTCACCCCAAACGCCGATGAAGCCCATTTGAATGGCTGCAATGACATCTTTGTTATCTTCCAGGAGGGGTTGGAGTTGGGTGATGTTTGCAAGTACTTGGCTTTTTGGAGCGTCACCGTAGGGTGGGCAGATCCAGTTTCCGCAACCAGCGCTATTAACTTCATCGGTGTAGGCAAAGCGCGGAATCAGTTTGATGCCAGCGGCCCGGGCAGCGTCAAAGTCGACCTGCATACTATCGAGATAGGCCTGACTGATATCAGTCATTTTAAAGTCTTCCAAAAAGAAGTATCTGAATACGAGCGTACTGTAAACCGCATAACCGGCAGTAGGGGGCGTATGCAATTGTCGATAGCTGGCCAGGGTATTGGAGTCTAACGTTACATAGTTGCCAGAACGGGCTTCGGAATAGCGGTAAAAGCCGCGTTCGGGGTTGGGGAAATCAGCCGCAGATGGGGAGTAAATGATAGTGGATTGGCCGTAAAGAGCGGACCAGAAGAAAAAAACAAGTAGTAATAGTGTAGCACGCATAAGTCAAGTGTTTTGTAAAACTAATTTTTTTGAACTCCCCAAAAAAAGGCTGGATTTTGACGAAGGGGCAAAATACCTTTAGTGTTTCGAGCCACCAAGAATCCTGCTTTAAGTATATTCCTAGATAGGAAAATTTGGTGGTTTGAAACACTAAAGATATTATTAAAGCTCTTTTAGGCATTGGCTACCTTCTCGGTGGTAAGTTGCTTCATCTGATTGAGTAGATCATAGTTGGTAATATAGCCGGAGATGATCAGGAAAGGCATGAAAAATACCGCCATCATGTACTGGAAACCAACAGTAAATATTCTGAATAGCCATCCCATTAATAACACTTTTGTAAAGGAGGTACTGTAAAAAGAAATATTACTTGCAAAGTTACCTATCTCATTAATTCTTCTTACCCAAAACGGCTCACCATAATTACCTTTTAGGTATCTTCTGTTAGCAATGTAGCCCGGGCTTAATTGAGAATGATGATACAACGCAGCCATAATAAGTACAGTAATTCCGAGGGTAAAGCTTCCTATTAAAAGTAATATTATTCCTATGGTAATGGCTCCTTTCCGCACAAATGGATAGCCGTGGAAGGCCCGTTTTTCCAGATCTTTAATAAAATCTTGAGTAGCGTTAAATTCTTCTCTCAATGCCTCATTAGAATCGCTCATTAAGGCAGCGGCTTTCCGGAGTTCTCTTTTGGCCTCGGTGACGTGCTCTAATTTGGTAGCATAGGAAGCCGGCCCATTTTCTTCCTGAACAACGGGCCAGGAGGCAGTAGTATTGGCGATATGGTATTCAGCCAAAGCATCATTAACAATCTGCATTTCAATACCATTTTGCTTTGCGTCCATTAGATAGCCAAAAGCCTCTTTCATCATTGACTGGTTATTTTGGATTCGTCCGTAGGTCCATAGCGCCCATCCGTAACTGCCGTAAAATCTGTAATTTTCGGGTTCAAGGTTGAGAGCGGAGTTAAAATAACTGACGGCTTGTTCCCATTTATTTAATCCGGCATGCGCAAATCCTAACTTAGAATAAGTAACCGCATTTAACGGATCTATTTTCATTGCTCTTTCGTATTGTTCGGCAGCCATGAGGAAGTTACCCATTTGGACGAAAATGTCACCCATAAGGGTTTTTACCTCTGGATTATCCGGATATAATGTTTCCAGTTCTTTTGCTTTAGTAAGTGCTTCTTTAAAATTATTATTATTCAATGCCATGATTACTTCATTTTTTTGTAAGTCCATTTTTTTAGATTTTTAATACATTAGGAAATAGAGTTATTATTTTGGATTTGCTTACTTAGTACCTGCTTTTTGGAAAAGGTCCACATGAGAAGTAAAAAAAATTAATTTAAACTGGGAAGAGCCCTTTTCATTAACTAAATTGAAAGAAAAAACCAATGAATCGTCTTTTTCCCCTTCCCATATATACTTTTTTAAAAATAGCTCATCAGAACGGTGGGCTGTCTGCAAGAAAAACCAAAAATAGCATACCCTGGCTCCTGAAAACGATCCTTTTTGAGCCGCTACGATGGGCAGAATTAGGTCTTTATAATAAAAAGGTTGACCAGCATGAGAGTCTAAAAGATCCAATCTTTATCCTTGGCTTTTACCGGAGCGGAACTTCTTACCTACATGAGTTCCTGACTCAGGATGATCGGTTGGGTTATCATACGGTATTTCAAATGATCTTTCCGGATATGATGCTTACCAGCGAAAAATGGATGTCGCCCTTTCTTGAATCCCTTTGTCGAACATTTAAGCTTCATGATCCCATCCATAGAATTCCATTGTCTTTTCAGTACCCTGGAGAGGAGGATGGAACGATGACCACCGCTTTGAACCCTCGGGGAGCCCAATGGGGCTATTTTTTTCCGACGATAATGGAGGAACATTTCCAGAAATACGTGTTGTTTGAAACTATTTCGGATGCTGAAAAAGAGGCCTGGAAAAGGGATTTCGTATTTTTAATTAAAAAAATATCAATAGCTAATCAGGGGAAGCAACTCATTTTGAAGAGTCCTCCGAACACTGCCCGGATAAAGCTCTTACTTTCTATGTTTCCGAATGCCAAATTTGTTTTTATTCATCGAAACCCATACGATGTATACGCCTCTAACAAGCGATTTTGGAAGGTGACTTACAGGATTTATGCTATAGGAAAAACCCGGTCGGTAGATGTGAACGCCATTATCCTGAATACTTATTCAGAAATCATGCGAAAATACCTGGCAGAGAAGCATCTTGTGCCAAAGGGTCAACTGGTAGAATTGGCTTATGACGATTTCATCCAACATCCGATGGATAATATGAGAGAAGTTTATGAGAAGCTTGATCTGGGGGATTTTAGCCATTGCGAAGCAAAGATGCAGGCATTTGTGGATCGCCAAAAGAGTTTTGTCCGGTTAAAGCATGAACTTCCTGAAGAGGAAAAAAAGCGGGTTATAGAGAAGCTAGCACCTTTTATCCGTCATTGGAATTATCCGTTGTTGTGATCGTATTTGTCTTCACCCATGCTTTTAACCGGTTCATTCCTTCATCAATAGATACTGTTGGTTGATATCCAAAATCTCGCTTAGCAGCAGAAATATCATACCAATGCGAACTGGATAGTTGTTTGGCTATAAATGGCGTCAGTAAGGGTTCGGATTGAATTTTAAGTAACCTGTAGGTCGTTTGTAAGCACCATCCAACCCATAACGCGATTTTTGGTTGGATGCTTCGATCTACAGGGGGCAAGTCTCCGGTATCTAACAGTCGATTGATAAAATCGCGAATGGTAATGGGTTCATCCTGGGAGATGAAATAGGCTTTTCCGCCAACCGATTGCGGATCTCTCAGCATAGCTTCGAAGGCCTGAAGGTGGGCAATAGCTGCATTATCGATATAAACCGTATCTACCAAGTAGTCTCCGGAGCCTAGGAGGCGGAGTTTATTTTTTCGTCTCCGTTCAAAGATACGCGGGATGAAATGGGGGTCTTTGGGTCCCCAGACGAGGTGCGGCCGCAGGGCGCAGGTGGTGAGTGTCGGTCCATTTGCCTGGAGAACAGCCTGTTCGGCCATAGCTTTGGTCTCAGGGTAATACGCATAATATTTGGAAGGGTAGGGCAGGCTTTCGTCTGCTCCTTGTGTCTCCCCTTCGTAGACTACGCTGGGAGAACTGGTAAAAATGAGGTGCCGAATGTTACGTTGCGCACAGGCCTTGAGTACATTTTTCGTGCCGGTTACATTGGCTTCATAGAAGGATGAATAACTACCCCACATACCGACCTTTGAAGCTACATGAAAGACAGCCTCACATCCGTTGAGTGCTTTCAGCAGGGTTTGATCATCTGATAAGTCACCCTGATAGTGGATCACCCCCAGATCAGTCAAAGCTTTATAATGGCTTCTGGAATAGGAAACGACTTCATACCCCGCTTTGATTAGGTGCTCTACGATAGCAAAACCTAAAAAACCGCCTCCACCTGTTACCAATACTTTCATTTATTATTTAATTGTTTTGTGGCCCAAACGGCTAGTTTTTCTCTGAATATTTTTGCATTATGCCGGATATCAACCGGAAACGAAGGATGAAAAAGGATGGTGCGAATATCTTTGGTTTTTTCATGTGCTGCAGCTAGTTCCAGCAATTCTTTTTTTAGCTTTTGTTTATTCGTATTGTTGTTGGCTTTATCAACTTCTACGCACAGAACGGCCTGGTTGTTGGCACCAACTAAAGCTGTTCGATGAACTTGAGGATGTTGGTTAAAGATCGATTCACATTGGACGGTATACAGTTCCTTATTGTTCAGTTTTATCCGGTGTGTTTTCCGTCCGCAAAACCAGAGGTTATCCTGCTCATCTTTATAGCCCAGGTCGCCCATGCGGTGCCAGAACGACTTTTGGTCTTTTATTTTAGCCAGGTCATTTGCGTGTTCTCTGTTAAAATAGGCGTGAGTGACATTTTTCCCTTTTACCACGATTTCCCCAATCTCTCCAACTGCTGCTTCCAGGTCATCTGACCAGTACTCAATGGGCTGATCGGAGATTTTGATGATTCGCGCTTCGAGTTCCAGGACGGGCTTTCCGATGCAGACCCCACTTCCGGTTGCTGTTTTTTGCTGTATGGAAGATTGTAATAAGAAGTGGCTTCCTATGGAAGCCACGGGCAAGGCCTCTGTGGCTCCATAGGGGGTGTAGATTTGTGTGTCTGGGTGGAGCATTGAAGCAAAACGTCTCAGTGCTTTTGCGGGAACCGGGGCACCGGCAGACAACACTCTTTTTAAGGTTGGTAATTGCTCTTTTCGGGATTCACCATATCTTCCTACGCGGTCGATTAGGGCTGGAGAGCCAAACATACTGGTAACGTTAAATTGTTTAATGGCACGAATGATACGCTCCGGGTCTACTGTTGCCGGTTTCGTAGGATTCATATCCGGGATGATACTGCTGATGCCTGCTGTTGGATTAAACAGGGCAAAAGGGGGAAAGGTCGGCAGGTCAATTTCTCCAGGTTGCATATCGTAGGTGGTATGTAGGATTTTTGCTTGTTGGCGCATATTCCCGTGCGTACACATGACTCCTTTGGGAATACCTGTGGAGCCGCTGGTAAAAAAGATGGCTGCAAGATCGTCGGGCCGGGCCTCAAAGCATTTGATTTTATTGTTGGTATTGACTGGTGCTTTTATATTCTTCAATCGGTTTCCTCCCCAGAACAATCTGGGTCCTGCTGTAATCTTTTTCCTGATGGTTGTTTTTCCCCACCCCAACAAGACTCTTGCGATATGGGCTTTGGCAATTCCGATAAAGCCGATGGGTTGGACTTCATCGATACACTTTTTAAGTTTTTTAATGCCGATTCCCGGGTCTATTAATACCGGTATGATACCAGATTGGAGGAAGGCGAAACTGAGGGTGAAAAACTCGAGGCTGGGTGGTACCATCAAGACAACGCGGTCGCCTGGGGCGAATCCTCCTTTCAGTAAGCCCATTGCGATAGCATTGGTTTCATAAGCAAGTTCTTTGAAGCTGATCTTTCGATATGGAATAGGGCCATGTTTTGGAAGTGGTTTTCCCGGTCTGGCAGGCAAGGCAATAGCAAGGCTATCAGGTTGGTTGGCAGCCATTTGGAAAAGGTCGGAGGCAATATTGAAAGAGTTCATAATCAGTTGTTTAGGAAATCAATAATTAATTCCCCAACTTCTTCCTGTGCATCTTCGAGGATGTAATGGCCGCAATTTTCAAAGCGGTGGACTTGTGCATGTGGGAAATACTCGATCCATTTGTTGAGAAAGTGTTTATCGAATACCATATCTTTTAATCCCCAGGCGATGAGGATTGGCGTATTTTTTAAAAGGTGGAGGTGGTTTTGCAGGTCGGTGACATAGTCATATCCTGGATCTCCTTTTTTAAGGGGAATATCCTGAACAAATCGGAGGGTAGCGATGCGGTTTTTCCAGGAGTCATAGGGAGCCGTATAGGCCTGTCGCACTTCGCGGGGCATAGTTGTCCGTTTGACCCCAATCAGGGTAGCTCCGACACTAAAGGCATTAAAACCGCGGACGAGGAAAGCACCGAGAGGCGTACGGGTAAGCCATAACAAAAAGGGGAAGGGTTTGGATTCGGGGAGGTGAAAAGCTGCTGTATTCAGGAGGACAATTTTTTTGATGGCTTTTGGGTGGCGGCGGGCGAAGCTCATGCCGATGGGGCCTCCCCAATCATGAAGAATGAGGGTGATGTTTTGGGTGATATTTTTGGAGGTTAAAAAGGCTTCGAGGTTTTCTACGCGCTGTGGGAAGGTGTAGCTGTAGGCCTCATCTCCAGGTTTGTCGGACAGCCCCATGCCTATATGGTCAGGGGCGAGACAGTGATAGTGTGGTGATAGTTTGGGAATAAGGTCCCGATAGTAGAATGACCAGGAGGGATTGCCGTGAAGTAGTACTACCGGGTCTCCATTTCCCTCTTCAATATAGTGGTAGCGATGCCCTCCGATCGTTAGGTAGCGGCTTTCAAAAGGGAATATAGATGGACTAATCTTTCGCATTTACTGTAATTGCTGATTTAGTTTGACAAAGTATCCTTGGTTATGTTGCATAGTGGTTGAAAAGGTAAAAAAAAGTTGTGGCTTTTCAGTTACCTTTTTTGATAAAATGGTACTGTATTAATGAAGGGAGTGTCCAAATGAAAGGGAAGGGCAGCCCTTCAGGCTGCTGAGGTGAGAGCGTAAAGTCTAGGGGCGTTGCCCCTGATTAGGGGGTAGTGGCAGCCCTTCAGGCTGCGGAGGTGGTAGGTCATATAGTCTAGGGGCGTTGCCCCTAGTTGGGGGGTGGGGAAAGCCCTTCAGGCTTTTGGGGGTGAACAAAGGCGGGCAAAATAAAGCAGCTCTTCAGGCTTCAGGCCACCCCCTGTAAAGCCTGCGACTCTACTGCTGGGGAAAGGTGGGTATAATAAAGCAGCCTGAAGGGCTGCCCTACTCTTCAGCTAGGGGCACCGCCCCTAGCTGTAAAATGAGGCACAAAGCAGCCTGAAGGGCTGCCCCTCCATAACTAGGGGCCATCGCCCCTAGAAATAAGGGGCCATCGCCCCCCTAAAAAATCTATAATATGGGTCAATCATTATCAAAAATCTATGTGCATCTTATCTTTGCCACCAAAGGAAGAAAGCCTTTCATTAAGAAGGAGTTACGTGAACCACTTAATCACTACGTAATGGGAATCCTGAAACAAAACAATTGTCCGTCTTTACAGACCAATTGTGTAGAGGATCACATGCATATTTTATTTAGGTTATCCAAAAATGTGGCCCTCTCCAAGGTGGTCGAGCAGGTAAAAAAGCGATCCTCAAAATGGATGAAGGAAGTGGAAGGAGGAAACCAGGACTTTCGTTGGCAAATTGGATATGCAGCCTTTTCTGTTAATAGCTCAGGTGTAGATGTAGTGAGCAGGTATATCATGAATCAGGAGCGTCATCATATGAAGAAGACGTTAAAGGTAGAGGTGGAGGAGTACGTCAAGGCCTATGATGTAATGGAGTATGATGATCAGTATTTTTGGAGTTAGGAGGGGCATCCCTTCAGGCTGCTGAGGTGGTAGGTCATATAGTCTAGGGGCGGTGTCCCTAGTTGGGGTGGTGGTGAAAGCCCTTCAGGCTTTTGGTTGGATATTCCAAGTACGAAAGCGCCCTGAAAGGCTGCTGTATCCTAAGCCAGGGGTATTACTCCTGGCTATCTTTGGGAGCAAAATCAATTCTTTTAAAATTATTATTTAAAAAGCCAATAGAAGTTCTTATTTTAATGAATTCAAAACATAAAAATCTCTATTATGTGCTTTTCAGCCAGTGCAAGTTTTGGCGCGGGTGCTTTACTCTTAGGGACGGGTATTGCCTCAGTAAACAAAAGTAGATCTCCCGAAATGTTATCCTTCGCGAGCATGCCTATTTTGTTTGGTGTACAGCAAATCTCAGAAGGAATCTTGTGGGTAACCCTTCCCAATCCGGATGCTGTCGGTTTTCATGATTTTAATACCTACTTCTATCTGGTATTTGCTCAGGTGATCTGGCCGGTATGGATTCCCCTTTCGCTCTGGCTGATAGAACCTTCAAAAAATGGAAAGAAAATTATCTCTTATTTCCTGATCTTTGGAATCCTGGCAGCTATCTATCTGATTTATTGCCTATGGGTTTACGATGCCTCAGCAGTGATTGAAGCTCACCATATCCGTTATCAAGTAGATATCCCAGGTATTGGAGTGAAGAGGGCTCTATATGTTTCCGCTACCATTATCCCGCTGTTTATTTCCAGCTTAAAATGGATGCGTGTTTTGGGGGCTACCATTCTTGGATCCCTAATTTTTTCATTTGTAGTCTATACGCAATATGTTATTTCTGTTTGGTGTTTTTTCGCTGCAATTATAAGTGTACTGGTTTATTTGATAGTTGTCTCCAACAAGGATCTCTTAATTAAAAGCGCTCAAGACTTGAAGGAAAAAAAGCGAAAAAATACCTGGCTGATAAAAGGTGATCAGCAGGCCTTGCGGAAGTAACCATGGATTTAATTTTAACTATTAAAAACCTATTGTTGTGAAAAATAATGCCTATCCAACCGCTCGGCCACCCCGAATAAAAGGGTTACCAGAGTATTACATCACTCCGACCCGGGATTTTACCAAGTATACAAGAGATTGTGAGGAGAAGTATTGGAGCAAGGAAAAGGCATTTGATTGGGATCAAAATGTCCGGGCTAATCTGGAAGCACATCTATCAAGTTTGGCTGCAAAAGATTTTTCAAAGGTTGCTTTTATGGTACTTCCCATGGTGATGGAGAAAATTAAAAGGAAAATAAGACAGATACGAGAGAAAGGCCTTCCTCTAAATGAAGATGGGTTAAAAGATATTGGTGAATGCCTGCCTTCTAACAAAACATCTATACAGCAGTGTTTAACCATTCAGTTGCCTTTAGAGCAGCTCTATCAACCTATTTCCAAATTGGCTGATCAACTGGAAATTTTGGAAAGTGAGTTATTGGATTTGAAAGAACAACAACGTTTGGGATTGATTAGACGGGGGGTAATAGCTAAACCTATAAAATCAAAAGCGGAAAAATTAGAACAAATTACCGAAGTAAACCACCTAAATAATAAGATAAGCTACCTAAAGAAACAGCTTCACAATAGCGTATCTCCATCTAACAAAGAGGAGAAACAACGAAAGGATGGCATTCATACAGAATTGGGTTCAATGCAACAAAAGGTATTGACTGAATTAAAAGCAACACTTGAAATGCTTGAGCAAACGTTAAGGGCTGAAATTCTGCCAAAAGAACCACTTGTTTTATCTCAGCTTAAAGATCTGATTCTAAAGCGACAACTCCGTGGCTTAAAAGATATTGCCAATCATGCACTCGTGGTGGAACAAAGTGCTATAGCCCCCTTAACTATGGGTATTATTCATTATAAACGTCACCGGGAAATTCAGGAAGCGCTTACTACTTTTATTAATGACGAGGCTAAGCACTCGGCTACTTTCCGGCGATATCTTGTAGAAAAACTGGACGCTAAAGAATTCATCCCCTCTCTACTTATTAAGGGAGCAAATCGCTATATGTGGATTGCGCGCTTCTTTCCCGGAACCGGACTGTTCCTCGCAGTCATCGTTGAAGCTATCGGCGCTGCTTATCTGGAATTTTTTGGAGATGAACAATATATGCCGGATCCTTTGTTTTGTAGCATCTGCAAAACGATCTCCGAGCAAGATGAAAAAAGGCATATGGATTTATGTGTCGATATCTATAATGAACTTTACAGAAAAGGCAGCAGATGGGAACGGTTCCGAAATCAAACGGCATTAAACGGAATGCTAAAGTCTGTTTATGGTGATAAAACGGAAGATCACCACCTTATCCAAGCCTTCCTTGCCTTTGGAGTCGAGTCTAATCTCTTATATCAGCATATCGCTGATCGACTGAGTCAACAACTGAGCAGGATAAGTATGTATGTAGAGCCAAAAAAGCTGCTTTATTATATAAAAAAATAAGTTATGGAGGTTTGTCTGGTAATAATCTGAGCCTCCGCTATTGCCTTTTCATAAATTTTAAGATCAACAGAGGACCAAGGAAAAGATCTACTACCAGTGCAAAAAATAACATGATACTTACCAAGGCTCCGACAGCTTGTGCATCCCGGAAAATGGAGGTGGTCAATTGTGCAAATCCAAAAAATAGGATGACTGAGGTTAGCAACATGGCCCGCCCCGTTTCTTTTAACGTGATAGCAACAGCTTCTTCGCTGGATAAACCTCTAAGTCGTTCCAGACGATACCGTCCGACAAAGTGAATCGTGTCGTCTACGGCAATGACAAATCCAATAGTGAAAATGACCGATGTAACGCAACGAAGAACAATACCTGACAACGCCATTAATGCCCCTGTAATCATCAAAGGCAATATATTGATCGCAAGCACAATCAACACCATTTGCCACTTTCGGTATAATAAGAAAATCAATAGGCTGATCGCACCAAGGGCAATAGCCAAGCCTGTGAACATATTTCGGATCGAGTGTTCCTGTATTTTATCGGCCATAGCGGACGCTCCGATGATGCGGGCATCAAATAGGGTGGTGTCCAGATGAGCATTAATCCAGTGTTCCACCTTTTCATTCAATGGATAGATATTATCTCTACCCGGGTCGTTCATGCGTGCTGAAATCTTACCAAAAGTCTTTTCCTTATTAAGAATTCGGTGAAAGATTTTACTGGAAAAATTTTGGAATTGTTGCTCTTGCTGAATGAGTGACTCTTGTGAAGCAGGAAGCTTATAGGCGGAAGTCTGGCCGCCAAACCAGGCTTTATTGAGGCTTTTGTAAAAAGTGACGGGTGAATAAACACCTCCAGTACGGGGGAGGGAATCGACATAGGCGTGAAGTTGTTCGATCTGTTTTAGCAAATTAAGGTCATTCAGTAAAACGCCTTCCTCCGGAGTCAGGGCAATTTCAAAAGTACGAACACCTCCCAGGTTGTTTTCGAAAAATAAAGCTGCTTCTGTGGATGTATGCTTCTTGGGTAATGTACCAATAAAAAAGTGATTCGTATTCATTTGGGTGAGCCCCCATGCACCGAATAAGGCCAAAAAAACGGCACTCCCAAAAATCCATTTCCTTTTCTTTTGAATAAATTGAATGATCTGATGAGCCCTTTTATGCCACCATTGATACCAATCGGTTCTGGTCCGAATGACTCTTCCGGGGATATACCATAAAGAAAAAGGAATAAATAGAAGGGTAACCAGAAATGCCAGCAAGACGCCTATTGCAATATCCTCACCAAATTGACGTAAAGTCGGAAGACTGGAAGTTAGTAAAGCTAAAAAACCAATGGCTGTAGTAAAGGAGGTCAGAAATATAGCCAGTCCAATCGTGTTGAGCGTAGCTTTTATAGCTGTACGCTTATCCTGACCGCATTTAATTTGATCTTCATATTTTGAGAAAAAATGAATAACATCCGATACGCTGACAATTAATAAAATAGTTGGAGCCAAGCTACTCATAATATCTAGAGAATGACCCCGTAATACACCATATGCTAAAAAAAGAAGGATGGAGAAAGTATAGATAAGGACAGGGAGTAAAATTCCCCAGAATGTCTGATAGATAAAACCAAGTATTACAATGATCAGCGCCATGCACAAGATGAACCCTTTAAGGATTTCTTTTCGGGAAACCCGGTTATGGCTGACTTCAAAATATTTGCGTCCCGTAATATACATTTCCTCAAATCCAAACTGCTGACCAAGACGTTCCAGATCCGAAATAAGTTGCTCGCCCCGTGATCCATCTATTCCTGGCTCTAATTGAAGTATTACGGCGAGCGTTTTAAAATCGGGACTGATTAGTCGTCCGGATAGCCTCGGGTCCTTGCGCAGTTGAAGACTGTCTGAAGAGAAACGCTCAGGATTGGAAAGGTGTATAAAGGGGGTCGATAAATTCCCGAAGGGGGTTCGCCTAACTTCATTTAAATTAGTGAGGGAACGTGCTCCTAATATATAAGGTAGTTTCCCGGTCTCCAAAGTAAAAGCATGAAATTGAGCCAAAAAAACAGAATCAAAAATACTGGTTTCACGATATACTGCCACACTAAGCAGATTGTCTTCGTCTCCCAACTCACCAGTCATATACTGGTAAAACGCCAGATCTGGATCCTGATCGGGAAAGTAATTGTCAAAATTCTGGTCTATCTTAACGTTCGGCAATAAATAGGCTGCCCCCGTCAATGCTGATAAGAGGGTGAACATCCATAACCACCTATACCTGAGCATCCATTCGCCAAACATAATATCCACTAGTTTTTATTGACTTGTTTGGCTAACTCAGCAATAGTTTGATGTTCAAATATGGATTCGACACTAAGCCGTATTCCAGACATGTTGGCAATAGCTACGATCTGGAGGCTTTGTATGGAAGCACCCCCCAGATCAAAAAAATTGTCATGAATCCCTACTTGTTCGAGATCGAGAACGTCTTGCCAGATATCTGCTAATAATTGCTCTTCTTTATTGCGCGGACCTACATATCCTTGTGGTTGCGGCTTTATTTGAGGGGACGGCAGTGCTTTTCGGTCAACTTTTCCGTTGGGAGTCAATGGAAATTGTGCGAGTTGTATGAATGATGAGGGGATCATATAGGGCGGTAATTTTTTAACGAGTAATTGTTTTAATTCCTCCACTGTGGAGGTATAGCGTTTATTGGGTATCAGGTAAGCGATCAGTCTTTTTGTCCCCGGGTTTTCCTTATTTACAGAAATTATTGCATCTTGTACTGCCGGATGTTGCCTTAGAACTGTTGCAATTTCCTCCAATTCAATACGGTATCCATTTATTTTAACTTGATTATCGGTACGTCCTAATAATTCAATGGAAAAATCGGGCAGGTAACGGGCCAGATCTCCTGTTTTATATAAACGGCTATTCGGCTCTTTGCTAAAAGGGTTCGGAATAAATTTTTTTTGGGTCAATTCAGGAGAATTGAGATATCCTCTTGCTAGTCCTTCTCCCCCTATATGCAATTCGCCGATTACCCCAATTGGAGTAAGTTGGAGGTGTTCGTCAAGAATGTAGAGTTGGGTATTTCCAATGGGTCGACCAATAATTATCGGCACCGCTCTACCTTCAATGGGGTTAATGGAAGACCAGATCGTGGTTTCGGTAGGTCCATACATATTCCATAAACAATCAATGCGATCAAGCAATTGGTTGGCTAATTTTCTGGTAAGTACATCGCCTCCGCAGAGTGTCTTCAACTCTTTTTTACCTTTCCAACCCGATTCTACCAGTAATTGCCAGGAGGCAGGCGTCGCTTGCATGATCGTGACTTCATGTTCATTTATAGCTTGCTCCAATAAAAATGGATTTTTTATCGTCTCCTTACTGCCGATGACCACCGTTGCTCCTACGATGAGCGGAAGAAATATTTCAAGTGCCGAGATGTCGAAGGAAAGTGATGTAACAGCCATTAAAACGTCGTCCTTTCGCAAATCGAGTTGTTGTTTCATTGACCAAATAAAGTTGGTAAGAGCCGCATGCGAAATCATCACCCCTTTTGGTAGTCCGGTAGAACCGGAGGTGAAAATAATGTAAGCTAAATCCTCTGGAGTTGCTTTTTTTGTCAGGTAGCTCTTTGATGATTCAGGTATAGGGTCGTCAAGGTTTACGACGGTTAAATTCCATTCTTTCGGAACGGTCGTGTTTTCATTCGTCAGTAACGCGGTCACATTGGCCTCTTTTAGCATAAATCGAATACGCTCTGCTGGAAATTCCGGAGTAAGGGGAACATACGTGCCCCCAGCTTTGAGAATTCCCAGCAAAGCCCCCACCATTTTCATAGACCTTCTCATGAGTACTCCCACCCGAATACCAGGACCAACACCCAAAGGGTGTAAATACCCAGACAGCTTATGGGCATATTCATCGAGCGCTTTATAAGTCCATTTTGATTGATCGAAGACCACTGCTACAGCATCAGGTGTCTGTATAACTTGTTCTTCAACTAATTGATGGATACTCTTTTCACGAGGAAAAGGAACTTCAGTATGATTGATCGTTTTTAAAAGGTGGTTGTTCACCTCTGAAGGTACTAGTTCCAGGATGGATATTGGAGTGTCCGGATAGGTTGTAGCATTTGTCAATAGTACTTGAAAAGACTGGAACATACGTGCAATAGTAGCCGATTCAAATAGATCGTTATTGTATTCTACGGTGCCATGCCACTGTTCAGCTGATTTGGTCATGATCAGAGATAGGTCAAATTGAGACACCCCTCTGTCTACTTCCTGTATTTTAATCGCAAGTCCCGGGAGATCCAGCTTCGGTAAGGGAGAATTTTGGAGATTAAAAACGACCTGAAAAATGGGGGTTCGGCTCAGATCGCGAGTTGGTTTCAGTTCTTCTACCAGTTTTTCGAAAGGCAGGTCCTGATGGGCATAGGCATCCAGAGCAATGTTTCGAACCTGTCGGAGTAAGGTGCCAAACGTTGGATTTCCCGAAAGGTCAGTACGCAAAACAAGCGTGTTTATGAATAAGCCGATGAGCGGTTCAACTTCCGGAAGGGTTCGATTAGCTACCGGAGTGCCGACCAGGATATCCTGCTGGCCGCTATACCGACAAAGCAAAATGTTGAAAGCCGTAAGCAACGTCATAAAATTGGTAGCATTTGCCTGACGGCTGAGTTTTTCGATCAATTGAGAAAGGTTTTCCGAGAGGGTGAAGCGATACGTACCTCCCGAAAAGGTTTGTCTGGCTCGGCGTTGCCTGTCGGTCGGTAGCGATAAAACCGGAAGTTCTCCCTTTAATTGATCTTTCCAGTACTGCATAGAAGGCTCTTGGGCGCTAAGCTGATTCTTTTGCTGGTAGTAGGCATAATCTGCATACTGGATAGGCAATTCCGGAGGAAAGGGCGTTTGATGGGTAGTAATTGCCTGATAAATGGTTAGTAACTCACGAAGGAATACCCCTAATGACCAACCGTCGGAAATAATATGGTGAGCGACGACCAGTAAAAAATGCTTTTCAGGTTCTAATCTGTATAGTCGAAGGCGGATCAAGGGGGCCTTGAAAAGGTCAAAAGTGATCAAGACTTCTTGCTCTGCCAAGCTACGAGCCTTGTTTTCTTTTAGGGCGGACTCTATTTGTTGTAGTTCTACTACAGGGATTTGGATCGTTAGTTCCGGAAGTATCTCAGGGGTAGGGAGTCCCATTCCGATAGGAAAACAAGTGCGTAGAATATCATGTCGCGCGATCATTTTATTTGCGCTTTTATTCAATGCTTCGATATCTAGTTTCCCTTTGATCTCAAGCATAACCGAAAGGTTGTTAACGGCGGTACCCTGGTCAAGCAACTCTAGGAATAATTGTCTTTGTTGCGGAAAAGAAAGGGGTGTCAAGCTATCTTTAGGACGTTTGGGGATGGTGGTATTGTTATCTTGAACCTTTCCTTTTTTCCATTTTTCCAGTAGTGCTTTTTTGGTTGGGGATAAATTTGTTTTTTTCATTTAGTCGTTTTTTGAAAGTAATCTTCTAGCTTCTTCTTCACTCATCTCTTCAAGTTTATGGAGTATTTCTGCTTCCAGCATTTCTGCTAATTTTTCGATGGTAAAGGCTTTAAATGCATCTTTTGGGTTGATGCTGATGCCGAATGATTTTCGGGCTAACCCCAGAATCTGAGCTGCGAGAACAGAGTCGCCTCCCAATTCGAAGAAAGAATCATGTATCCCTACCCGGTCAATGTGCAGGGTTTGCTTCCATAATTCAGCCAGTTTCCGTTCCATTTCGTTCCGGGGAGCGACATATTTCTGGCGGAGGTTAGGGCGGGCATACAATTTGGAAATATGAGTGTCGCGGCCCCCAACCTCTTCAAAGAAAGGCATTCCGGCGGCTTTTGGGTATAGTTCGAGTAGGTTTTTTAAATCGAATGGGAGTACTGCTACCTGTGGGGTATCCTCGGCCAGTAGTTGTTCGAGTATTGCTAACCCTTGTTCTGTTTCAATTACTTTGATGAGGTGCTGTGTTGATGCCTGTTGGGCTTTGAGTTTTTCTGCCGCTTCGGCTGCTAATCCGATTTCTGCCCAGGGGCCCCAGTTGATACTAATAGCCGGGAGCCCCAGTTGATGACGGTGATGAGCCATGGCATCCAGATAGGAACTGGCAGCGGCGTAGTTTCCTTGTCCTGGCGAGCCCAGAACGGAAACAGCAGAAGAATATAGAATGAAGAAGTCCAGAGGACTATGGAGTGTCAGATGATGTAAGTTCCAGGTTCCATAGACTTTTGGCGCCATCACCGTTTTCATGCGTTCATGGTCAAGATTAAGCAGGGAACCATCATCCAAAACACCGGCTGCATGGATAATGCCGCGAAGAGGAGGCATGGTTTCTTTCAGCTTTGTAAAAACCGTTTTGAGCTGTCCGAAGTCACTTACATCGGTTAGTTCTACATTTATCGTTATTCCTTTTTTACAGAGTTGGTCCACCATTTTTTCCTTCTCCGGATCGGGCTTGCTTCGACCTAAGAGGACCAGGTGTTTAGCTCCTTGCTGCACCATCCACTTAGCAGTGGTAAATCCCAGGGCACCTAAACCTCCTGTAATCAAATAAGTACCATCTGATCTTATCGGTAGGACCTCTGTATTTGGTGAAGGTTGATGGGGGAAAAGCCTGAGCAGATAACGGTTGGCTCCTCTAATAGCAATTTGATCCTCTGAAGGTGGGGCTGAAAGCTCCTGGATAAGTACTGGGATAGCTTCCGTTACTGCTTGTTGCGGATCAAGATCTAGACGAATGCACTTAAGTTCCGGAAATTCGAAACTGATCACCTTCCCCAGGCCCCAGACAGGAGATTGTTCGACGGCTAGGGGAGACTTCACGCCAACAGCCTGGGCTCCTTTGGTTATCAGCCATAACCGCGGCATCGCCTCCATACGTTTTGCCAGCGCCTGGACCAGATAAAGAACGCTATTACAGCCAAACATCTCTAGTTCCTCCCTAGTCTTTTGATGATCCATCTTATGGGAGGGAATAGAAAGACTCCACAAATGGATAATCCCGAAAAGCTGGCCGGGAATTTGATTCAAAAGGTGGTCAATATGTCCCTTCAAAGTCTCGTTAGTTGTTTCCTTGTCAATAAGGATATCTTTAGGGTACAAAAGAGTAAAAGTATCTCCGGTGGATTCCAGCTCTTTAGCTATTGCTTCTCCATAACCTTCTTCATCTGAAAAAATGAGCCAGTGTCTGGCCTGACCACTATCGATCGGTTGTATAGAACTGTTTCGTTGTTTTTCCCATCTCAGTTGGTATTGCCAGATATCATTTACAGGGGCAGAAAGCACCCTCCGGGTTAAGTGACGGAGTTGAAAGCTCGATAACGTTGCAATTGCCTGACGATCTTTATTGAAAAGAATAATGTCGGCGACGATTTTTTCGGGGTTGTCTGGGCGAGGAGATTGAAGCGATATGTAACTCCACATTTCAGCTGTCGGGGCAGCATAGAAATCTATAGATTTACAGCCAGAGGGTAGGTAGTAATTTTCCTTAGAAAGTGATGGTTGTGTTGCTCCAATAACCTGCAGACAAGCATCCAGCAAGGCAGGATGGATTTGATAGGATGATGAAGTATAGCGTAGCGCTTCCGGTAGGTAGATTTTTCCTAGTGCTTTCTTTTCCTTAACCCAAATACTATTGATTCCCTGAAACAAGGGACCATAATGCAAGCCGTACTCTTTAAATTTTGGATAAATAGCATCAGGAGGGTAAACAGCGGTATGTTCATTTTGAATCACTTCGGGAAAAATAATGTTGGAGCTTTCCCGATCCGCTTTCTGTAGGATAGCAGAGGCATTGAGTACCCAATCTTCTTGAGGATCTATTTGGCTGTAAACACTGAATTCATAACGATTGTCATTATCTGGCGAAAGATGTATCTGGATAGTGGGAAGAGATTCAGTTTTTAGTACTATTCGTTTTTCAAAAATGAAATCAACCAATGTATGGGATTTACGAATACCAGCTTCTTTTGCAGCTTGTAGGGCCATTTCGATAAAAGCAGCTGCGGGGAGGACGATCTCTTCTGCAACCTGGTGATCTTTTAAAAACCATAAAGTTTCTTTATCAAACGTATTTTGCCAGATATAGGTTGAAGGAGCATTTGCAATGCTAAGGCGATTTCCTAAGAGGGGATGCAGCTTCATGTTTTTTGCCACAACTCTGAAGCCGTCATCCGTAGGATCCTGAATCCAATATCGCTGACGGTTATAGCTGACAGGCGGGAGCGGGACGTAATTATAAGGTCCAGGGTAGAGGTTATTCCAGGATACCGGAATACCGGCCGTAAACAAGTTACCCAGGCTTTTAAAAAGTACTTCTTGCTCGGGTTCTTCCCGGCGCATTGAGGGGAGCAGGTTGATTTCCTGATTATCAATGGGTAGCGTTTGCTGGATAGCACCCAGAAGGATAGGATGAGGTCCGATCTCTATAAAACAAGAATGACCGTCCTGGTAAGCTTGTTGGGTAGCATCGGAAAAAAGGACGGGTTGGCGAAGATTATCCATCCAGTAATGGGCATCAAAAAGGAGTTGATCTTCTCGTGACCCCGTAACGGTTGAATATAAGGGCAAGTGTGGATGCTGGGGGGAAATATGCTTCAATTCTTTTATTAAAGCAGAGCGTATCTCTTCCATTTGAGGACTGTGGGATGCCACATCGACATTAACCTCTTTACAGAAGAGGTTTTTCTCTTCCAGGAGATCCATTATTTCCCCTATTGCCTCTGGAGTCCCGGTTAACACTGTTGAAGTGGGGCTATTTTTGGCGGCTATGGATATATGCCCGTGGTAACTTTCGAGTAAAGTATCTGCTTGATCAGCGGAAAGTTCAGTTACCAACATACGGCCTTTCCCCTGCAAGTTTTTCATGAGCTTACTTCGGCGGCAGATAATCTGTATGGCGTCTTCCAGACTCAAAATACCAGCGATGTAAGAAGCCGCTATCTCACCCATACTGTGCCCGATCACAGCGTTGGGATCAATGCCCCATGATTGCCACAGCTTGGTCAGTGCCACCTGAATGGTAAATAAAAGGGGTTGAACTTTATCAATTGCGTTGCTTGATGCTTTTGACCAAAGTTCATCGAGGATCGACCATTCGAAGTGGTTAAAAACGATTTGGTCAATTTGTTCGATGGTTTCCGAAAAGACCTGTTCTTTCTTCAGTAATTCCTGACACATTCCTTGCCATTGGCCTCCTTGTCCGGGAAAGACGAAGACGAGTTTGGGGACTTGATCCGGCGTCGCCATACCTGAAAAAAGGTTGGCGTGGGGTTCTTCCCGACAGAAAGCTTGGAGTGTATCGTATAGTTCCTTTCTGGAATTTCCGATCACTGCCAGGCGATAATCCAATTGACTGCGTCTTAGGCTTGCTGCGTAACAAATAGCTCTTGTATCGACTGAAAAATCTGACTCCAGCAATCTTCCGATATTTTCAGCCTCTTGCTGAAGCGTTTTGACGTTTTTGGCAGATAGAGGAAGTAGATGAGTCTTTGACTTTTGAAAAGCTGGTATTTGAAGATCTTTATCCGAAGCATTTTGAGCTTCCTGCAAAATTATATGCACATTTGTACCGCCAAAACCAAATGAATTTATGCCTGCCAGCGTTGCAGTGGAATGGGAAGGCAATGATGTTGGGGTGTGGCAAACTTTAAGATTTAAGGATTCGAATGGAATATGAGGGTTGGGCGTTTCGTAATGTAAACTTCTAGGAATGATTTTGTGCTGAAGCGCTAATACCACCTTTATTAATCCTGCAATTCCTGCAGCGGCTTCCAGGTGACCGATATTCGTTTTTACGGAACCGATACTACAAGGGCCGTTTTCCCGGTTGGTACCGACCACCGATCCGATCGCCTGAGCTTCCATTGCATCGCCGAGTAGAGTGCCTGTGCCATGGGCTTCGATATATTCTACGCTACCGGGGGGTATACCGGTCGTGGTGTAGGCTTCTTTGAACAGCATTTCCTGAGCTTCCTGGCTGGGGGCCATCAGACCATTTGTACGGCCATCCTGCACCATGGCACTTCCCGGAATGATCGCGTGGATGTTATCGTCGTCTGCGATTGCCACAGAAAGCCTCTTCAGAACAATGACGCCTCCCCCTTCCCCTCTTACATAGCCATTGGCGTGGGCATCGAAGGTTTTGCATCTTCCATCTGGGGCTAACACCCCTGCTTTACTGAAAGCAATGGAGTGGGCAGGAGATAAAATGATATTGGCCCCACCGGCTAGGGCCATGTTGCATTCGTCATTTCTAAGACTTTGGCAGGCCAGATGGACAGAGGCCAGGGAAGAAGAGCAGGCTGTATCTATTGCCATACTGGGGCCATGAAAGTTGAAATAATAAGAAATCCGATTCGCCGCCACCGATAGAGCGCTTCCTGTACCCGAATGACTGGTGATGAGCGAAGGATCTCCAAATTGGATTTGACTATATTCGTTGATAGAAATACCTACAAAAACCCCGGTTTTAGAACCATCAAGGTTTTTATTGATCTGGCCGGCATCATCCAGGGCTTCATAAGAAAGCTCCAATAGCAACCGTTGTTGTGGGTCCATATATTTAGCTTCGGCGGGAGAGATACCGAAAAAGAAAGGGTCAAATTGATCAACCTGATCGAGAAACCCCCCCCAATACGAGGTCGCTTTTCCGGGTACAGAGGGGTCAGGGTGGTAGAAAGCTTTTTTATTCCAACGGTCGTCAGGCACTTCCCGGATCATATCTTTTTCGTTTTGAAGTAACTGCCAGAACGATTGGGGGTCGTTTGCTCCGGGAAAACGACATCCCATACCAATTATCGCAATAGGTTCTTTAGGATGAGCAATGCCTGAAAGATCCTCTATGGAAGAAAAGGACTGGTTTTGATGTTGACCCAAATGACTGGAGAGCTTTTCGATACTAGGATGATCATAAGCGAGGGTAGGAGAAAGAGAAGCTTCAAGTAGATCTTCGAGATCTCCCGATAGCATTACTGCATCGCGAGAGCCAATTCCGTAGCTGGAAAAAGGGGCGTGAATATCTATTGACTCTGTAGGAATGCCTGATAATTCTGCTATTCGAGCGATCAGCCAGTCTTGAATTTCTTGTTTAGTCATCACAACAGCTATTCGTTATCCTTTTTAGAGCGTTTTCCCCCTACCTGCATCTGCCAAAGGGCAGTCATACCGGGTCGTCGATCTGGAGCACTATGTGTTTGGTCGGCACTCATGCGCTTCCAAACTAAGGGATAAGCTTCTACTGGGGGGATATCGTTCATGGGGTCAGGAGCTGTGATTTGTTCGCGTGCACGTGCTATGACAGGAGCCAGCGTTTGTTTTTTTAATGGTGCTCGTTTTACCTCACGTTCTTTAAACTGGGGCAGGACCTCTTTTCCAAAAAGCTCCAGGCTTTGACAAATATGCTCATGGCGGTAGTTTCCACTTTGTTGGAGAAGGATCAATTGATCGACTCCCGCTTCTTCCAATGCCCTGAAGTTTTCAATGAGTTGTTCGGGCGTTCCAATACCTCTCATACCAGCTTTTTTTCGTTCGCGTTCCATCTTCTGGATGGAGGAGGCGGGCCGTTTTTTGAATTCATTCCATAGGTTGGTTTTACCCGGAACATGTACCCCGTCACGCCAATAATGGCCCAATCCAAAAGCGAAAAATTGAGCGCCTTCTTGTCCCCGTTCCATTGCTTTTTCTGGGTTATGATCGCACATAAATCCTGTCAGCATGGCGACATTCGGGTTGACGGCTTGTCCAGTAGGCTGGCAGTTGTTCTGAAATGTTTCGTAATATTCCTGCACCCAAAATTTGGCTTCTTCGGCACTAACAAAGGCGAACGTTAATGCTCCGATCCCTAGGCGGGCGGCAAGATTTAGACTATCCCGATTAGAGCATGCAGCCCAGATTGGCGGATGCGGTTTTTGAATAGGTTTGGGAACCACATTGCGGTGAGGCATGGAGAAATATTTTCCCTCAAAGCCGGGATAGGGGTTCATGCACATCATTTTGGCGGTCTCCCGAACGGCCTCTGCCCACATGGGGCGTTTATCTACGAAATCGACGCCAAAGCCTTCTAGTTCGATTCGCGAACCAGATTCTCCGGTTCCCCATTCTACGCGGCCACCGCTGAGAATATCTAATGTGGCGAGGCGCTCGGCAATGCGGGCGGGGTGATTAAATTTGGGTGACATCACGGCAATGCCATGACCCAGGCGGATGTTTTTGGTGCGTTGGCTACAGGCCGCTAGAAAAACTTCAGGGGCAGACGAATGACAATATTCTTCGAGAAAATGATGCTCCTGCACCCAAACATGATCAATACCGATCTGGTCGGCTAATGCTACTTGCTCTAAGGCTTCCTGAAATAATCTGGATTCGTCCCCCTCGTACCAGGGACGCGGAAGCTGGAGATCAATAAAAATTCCAAATTTCATGAATATCGGATTTTCATTAAGGTTTTTCTACGGTAAAACAGAAGTTAGTTGAGTTGATTCGTTGATCAACCCAATTGATAAAATAGCAGAGAGGGTAGGTTGTCAGCCTAAAGATAAAAAAATAGCTGGTTTTTATTAATTACTGATCTTTCGCAAGCGAAAGATTTGTAAAATTGCAAAATATTATTAAGGTT
>CAZHOV010000080.1:0-25189 GCA_964534315.1 uncultured Saprospiraceae bacterium
TATGGATAATTCTATCGTTTTTCAATTAACCAGCACGCTAGCGTGCTGAATAGTTGCATAATTATTATTGAATGAAATATTTTTTAATAATCATTTATTTACTTTTTTCATGGGAAGTTTTCGCCTTTCAAATGACAAAGAAGGCTAAAGATGATTTCAATGAAGTTGGTCTTCTTTATTTCGAAGAAGGGGAAAAAAAATTTAATATTGATATTGACAGTAGTATTTTTTTGTTTAAAAAATCATTAGATATTTTTATTGAAACTGAGAACAAGCAATATCAAATAGAATCACTTAATAGTCTAGTTGCATCTTACTATTATATCGATCTTTTGGATTCTGCCATTGTAGAGGCTTTTAGATCGAAAGAATTAAGTGAAAAATTTTTCGGTAAAAATTCGAAATATTACGCATATTCTTTAAATAATTTAGGAGTATTATTTCTCACAATTGGAGATTATGAAAAAGCTTCGGGATACTTTTTTAAATCGTTTAATATTAAGGAGAATTTTGAAAAAAATAATTTAGCAAGTCTTGCAATTGCTCTTGACAACATTAAGAGTCTTTATGAAAAAAAAGGTGATTACGAAGAAGCTTTAAACCTAGGATTCAAGTCTTTAAAGATTAGGTTAGATACTTTCGGTTATAGTAACTTTTGGGTTGGAAAATCATTTTTAGAAATAGGATTTTCCTTTAATAAGGTTAATAAAAAAGATTCAGCATTTTTCTATTATAATAAAGCATTAAATATAATTGAAAAATGTTTCCAGTCAAAGTCTCATTATTGGGAAACAATAATTGATTGTTATCATGCGATAGCAGTTGGGAACTTAGAAATAAGGAAATATGATGAGTCAAAACAAATGGTAAATAAGGCAAAAAGAATACAAAAAAAACATAGAAGTTACAAACTAACCTTATCTAACAATCTCCTAGCCCAAATCCACCTCGGCCAAAAACAATACAAAAAAGCACAAACTCACTTCCTGGAATCCATAGATTTATTAGAAAAAAAATACGGCCTCCAGCACCCCTACCTAATCACCTATTATTTAGACTATGTTGAATACTTTCTGGCTATTGAAGATTATCCCGGGGCATTAGAGTATATTGACAAAGCATTAAACGTAGCCACCTTGTCTAAAAATGTGGATATGAAAGTAGATGAATTTGTCTACCTCTCTCGTGGACTCAGGGCCCTAAAAACGAAAGCAAGAACACTTAAACTGTTTTTTGATCAACAACCCGATAGCCTCGATTTACTCGAATCTTCCTTCAATTATTTTAAACTTACGCTGGCTTTGGCTAACAAAACCCGCCAAACCTACCTGGCTCAAGGCTCCAAAGAGCTATTAGCTAAATATGTCGTGCCTGTTTATGAAGAGGCTATCGAGGTGGCGCTTGAATTGTATCAGCAAACGAATGACAAAAAATACCTTAACGAGGCTTTTGCTTTTGCGGAGGGCAATAAAGCAATGCTCTTGCTGGAATCTATTCAGGATAACCTGGCAAAGGGACTTGGCGATATTCCGGATTCGCTGCTGGAAAAGGAAAATGGATTGAGCATTGACCTGGCTTTCTACCAAAAGAAACTGAGCGAAGAGAAAATTAAAGGCGAAAAGGGTGATACCGAAAAAATAAAACGATGGGAAAATAAGGTGTTTGATTTGCGCCAGGAGTATAACGAATTTGTTGCTTTCCTCGAAAAAACATACCCCAAATACCATCAATTGAAATATCAACCCAACCAGGCATCAGTGGAAGATATCCAGCAACAACTACTGGATGACAAAACCACTCTGCTGGAGTATTTCTGGGGGCCAAATAAATTATATGTATTTGCTATCTCCCAATCTGATATTCAAGTTATGGAGCTTCCAAAAGATACCGCCAACATCAAAGCACTGGAAAATTTGCTTCAATTGGTACATACCCCGCCAAATAGCCAGCAAGCACAGGAAGACTACCTGCAATTTATTTCCGGCGCCCACGGACTCTACAACTGGCTGCTGCCAAGAGAGCTCTTTTCTACAAAAGAAAATACCAACCTGATTATCATTCCGGATAATCTGCTGAATTTTCTTCCCTTCGAACTTTTGCTCAAAGAAAAGCCAATCACTCAAAACGGTGTACACTATGGCAAGGGATTGACCTACCTGTTAAGAAATCATACGATCAGCTATAATTATTCGGCTACCTTATTGCTTGATGATATCGATGAGCAAACAGGCAGAGGATTCCTGGGAATTGCTCCTTCTTTTCAAGGCGAAACAATCGCCTCTGTCCGCAATTGTTCGTCTGATGAGCTTTACAGTCTCCAGTGCAGCGAAAATGAAGTCACCGAAATTTACGCAGGATTATCAGGACAAACCTTAGTAGCTGAAGAGGCGAATAAAAAGCAATTCCTGGCCCTCGCTCCTGAAAGCCAAATCCTCCACCTGGCCACCCACGCCTGTATCGAAGAAAATAATCCTCTGCTCAATAAGATCTATTTCTCTGACGATTATATTACTGCCTATGACTTGCTTAATATGGACCTCTCGGCTGACCTCGCCGTCCTCAGTGCTTGTAATACCGGAAGGGGAGAACTGGTGGAAGGTGAAGGCGTGATCAGCCTGGCCCGCAATTTCATTCAGGCGGGATGCCCCAGCGTGGTCATGAGCCTCTGGTCGGTAGATGATTGCGCTACTTCTGATATTATGGTGGGTTTCTACGATCAACTCAAAGCAGGCCAACCAAAAAATGAAGCGCTCCGCCAGGCGAAACTCAACTTCCTCAACCAGGCTGATCGCGTCTACTCACATCCTTATTATTGGGCTGCCTTCGTGCAAATCGGCCAAACACAACCGCTTGACATACACCTGCCCTGGTGGCAATCCAATATCGCACTGATTGCAATGCTATTGCTGGCAGGCGCTATCCTCTTTTTATTAGTACGCAGAAGTACCGTCAAATGACCAGGAGAATAGATCGCATATCTATTAAAACTCCCATTTTCATTCTCGGGTTAATTCCCCACATCATTCCCCCAGTTAATCTGCTCCTCCCCAATCCGAAGAGCCTCCCTAAGCTCCTCCTCCGTCAATGACCAAACCGACCGGATCGGCGGTGGTGCTTCGCTCATATCTCGGATAGGCATTTCCCACCAGCCTACATCCTGAAATTTTTCACTTTTAAAGCCGACATTGTGGTAGTAGCCAACCAGTTGGTAGCCCATCGACTCGTGGAAGGCCACACTGACCGGGTTGGGCATGGTAATGCCGATCAGCGTATTGGCGTAGCCCTGCCGCTTAAGCAATTCAATAAGAGCAGTGTATAGAGCGGTGGCGATGCCCCGGCGGTGATAACCGTCATGCACATAAACCGATAGCTCTTTGGTCCATTGATATGCCACGCGCCAGCGGTGATCGTTGGCATAGGCGTAGCCGATCACGAGACCGTCCAACTCGCATACCAGCCAGGGGTCTTTTTTTAAGACCTTCTGCATGCGCTCCTGAAAAATGGGTACGGTAGGAATTTCCGTTTCAAAAGAAAAAGTAGTATGTTCTACGTAGGGGCGGTAAATATCCAGTATGGCGGAGGCATCGTCTAAATTGGCCAGCCGGATATGCGGAGATGTTGTATCTTTAATGGCAGCATTGCGTCCCATGAATTAGGTTTATCTTGTGGAAAGCTAAAAATAGAATTATGATCCGATTTAACTTATTTTTTTACGCCTTTTTTATCCTGTTGCTCCACGCCTGCGGCGGACCGGTCAACCAGGAAACGTCTGGTACAGCGGCAGAAGACTCCACTGCTACTCCTTCCAAACCTAAAGCCCCCGTTTCTACGCCTGCTCCGGTTTTGGAAAATCCGGAATGTGACCCGGCCGGGCCCGTCTTGGAAGGCAACAAACTGTGGATTGCTGAAAAAGCCCTGTCTGTTTTTATCGTTAAAGACGAAGGGCTGGAATCTGGCAACCCCAATCGGTTGGTCAAGGTCTTCGAAGGGGCCGATTGTACGCAGAAGTTCAAGACCTTACTGCCGGAAAATTCCAATCCGGATTTCCCGTATTACCTGGCACCCATCAACTACAACAATACCCATCAACTGGTCGCTATTCAGGGGTTTGATAAGGTGTATTGCCTGGATCTGAAGCAGCTGGCAATGCTGCCTGAGTTGGAGCCTGCCTACCAGTCGGAGAGAATGTATGTCGATGCGTCTTCGGGCATGATCAAGCGGGTGGAGCTGTGGGAAGACTACCTCATTGGCTTTGCGCAGGATATGGGCAGTTTTGTATTCGATCTGTCGGACAAATCAGCACCCAAAGCAGTAATGCCGGTGGCCGAATATCAGATCAGCGAAAGCCAGTTTAGCTCCCTGTTTCTATTGAAATCAGCAAAAAACGGACAGCAGTTGGTCTTGCCGACCTTCAACTACGAGGAAGATGATTTCGAGATCAATCCCATGATGCCCAAACCTTCCGATATCGACGCCACCATCCAGGAAAGCGCCCGAGATAATCGGTTTATCGTATTGAGAGAACTAATGGATAATACCAAAAAGGCAATATTGATCGATATGGAAGCGCAGAAACGTCTTCCCTTACCCAATGATCTGCGCGAAGCAGGGGTACAGGGAATCTTGAAATGGGCAAAAGAAAATGCAGGGTAAGGGGAGAAGGTAAATCATGAGTCATTCCGTCCCGCATCACCTGATGGGGGAACAGGATGATTCATGTTTTTTACTTTTTTTCTAAGTTTTCAAAAGGTTGAGCGCTTTTTTGAAGCAAAAACCGACACCTTTTGAATTATTTTTAAAGGGGGGATACCCTGATTTTAAAAATCAGGGTATCCCCCCTTTAAAATCCCCAGAAAGGGCTGTAATTTTAAGCCTAAAAAATTAGACCTTATTGGATAACCAGTTTTTTAGTCACTAACCCGTCAGGCGTTGCAATTCTTACAAAGTAAAGTCCCGCAGGCAGATCACTGGCATTTACCTGGAAAGACGCTTCGCTGGCAGGAATTTGCGAGATCGTTACCCGATTAACCATCTTACCTTGTATATCCACAATCGATATCCCTTCGGTTTTTACATTAGACCCTTCTATGATCAGGTTGAAAAATCCGGAGGTAGGGTTGGGTTGAATACGGACGGTTTGCGCTTCATTAAGGTCTATATTGCTGGTAATAATAGCTTCCACATCCTCCTTTTCTAAATCAATACCGCAATCGTTATTGACCAGCAGGCGAACCTCGTATTCGCCTTCCTCGGCATAGGTATGTGTCGGATTTTCTTCAGTACTTTCCGTACCGTCGCCGAAGTCCCATTCGTACGTATTTCCATACAAGGTGGTATTGTTAAATTCATAGGTTAGTCCACCCTGGTAGATGACCTCGAACGAGGCTTCCGGCTTTGGATTGATGGTGAGTTGCTGAATAGCAATATCAGAACCCACGATGTTTGTCGCAGTGAGGGTAACTTCGTTGATGCCATCTTTTAAAAAGAAGACGGTATGGGGGCCGGGACCAGATGCTGACGAAGGGGAAGTTTGAGGACCGAAATCCCATTCCAGCGATTCGGCAGCCCCGATGGTATTATCAATAAACACGATATTTTGTCCTTCACAGATCTCTGTCGTCGAAGCGTTAAAGTCCGCTTGCGGAGCAGCCAGATCAACTACCTGGATATTGTCGAGGTACATGGTATTCCCGTTTCCGCAAATATTGACAAACTGGAAAATAGGCGTTGTTCCAATATAGTCGGTAAGCGGGATAAAGATCCGCTGCCATTCTTCAGCTTCTTCGGGTGAATAAAATTGAGGCCCAGGATTTACAGTCGCCAGAGAAGCTCCACCATCGTAAAATAGTACCTCTTCAAAGGTGAGCCCGCAGTCAAAGGTCAAACCAACCAAAAGACTATCATAACGTGCAGGCTCAGCTCCCTCATAATACGTGTAGGAATAATCAAAGATCAGATAGGGATTGGTAGCATCTGATAGATCGACCGGGAAGGTCATCAGGGCATCCTCGGAGCCTATATTTTCATTGGCGTTATTATTGACCTGCGCCACCCTGGTATTTGTACCCTGAGGGCCTACTCTGGTTCTGCCTTCCCAGGTGAGGTCCGCGTTGCCGTTTATCAGGACCATGTCATTCGGAGGAAATGAACCGAAAAATGTTTCAAGGTAGTCTAATTCTAATGATTCGTTTGGATCTGTAAAAACAACTCCCTGGAAATTAATTTTGGCAGTATCATTAGCGGTAAAGGATTCTGTAGTTTGGTTCACCCATGCTTTTAAATCGTAGTATAACACATCACTTATCTCAGCCTTTGAATCGAAGGTGAATTGTGTGGATTCCCCAGGGGAAAGAGTACCTGTAAAGTTTTCCAACACAGCTGTATTATTAGATAGTTGGTAGCTAATCTCAAAATTAGATGCAGCATTAGTTCCTTCATTTGTGATGGTAACGACTACATCTGTCACAATGGTATCGCAAGAAATATAAGCTTCGCCATTAATTGGTGAATCTACAAGGGTCAACGCAAGATCAAAAGGCTGCTGACAGTCCAGCAATAAGTCATTATAGTTGATCGCAATCGACCGTTGACTGACCATACCATTATCGCCTTCCGCTCTTACGGCAAACCAGAAATCTTCCAGCGGGAACTGTACCGGAATGTCAAAAAACGGTACACTAGCCGTTCCGATAGAGTCCATGTATTTGTCGCCCAGTACATATATATCATATTGGTTGGCTTCAAATACGGGAGGCCAGACGATGCGTACATAATCGGGGCAGACCTGGCTGATGGTAATATTTGCAGGGACATAGGAGATAGAGAAATTTGCTTCGCTTTCGTCAGAAGCATTTCCTCTGGTCACCCGTATCCTGGCTTGTCCGGTAATGTCACTGGGGACACCCCAGTTATACATACGAGTAGTGCCGGATACCGTGGTGATGGTATTCCAGGTCATCCCGTCATCTATCGTATATTCGAGGGTGAAGTTTCCGTCATCGCCGAAGGCATCCCAGTGAATGCGTTCTGTACTAAAGGGTTCTAGGCTTTCCCCTCCGATAGGATAGGTAACGGTAATTTCGTCGGTGACGATTTCATAGACGACAAAATATTCCTGTGGTCCAAAAGGCACTTCAAAGCCTTCGATATTTACGGTATAATTGCCTTCTGCCGGATCTTTCACCAAGACCTGTTCAACATTGTTCAGGTCATCCACTCCATTGGTTGCCGGAGCATTAAGGGAGCTTGGAGCGGGGGTTGGATCGAGTACCCAGGGTAGCAGGTTGTCGCCGCCAGGAGTCGTCACCTGCATATTCAGGTCATTCACCAGCGCTTTAGAAGTAAAAGGGGTTGCTGCCGGATCAGTCCAGTACACCATGACACGCAGTTCCTTAGTCCCGTTCGGGATAGCGATTTCGTGAGTATTGGAATTTCCTTGTCCTACCTGATCCTGAAGGAAGGCATTTTGTTCGATCACTTGTACGGCACGCAAGGCATTGACATGCCCCCAGCCGTATCGAAAATCAGGGCCTTCATTACCCAGGTCATTGGCGGTATTTAGCAGGCATGCTTTGATCAGTCCGGCATTGGCTTCTTCGCCATTATTTAATTCTTTATAAGCCTGCATCAATTGAGCTGAGATACCTGCGATACCGGGAGCAGCGCCGGAGGTACCGCCGAAGCTTAAATAGGTATTGTTTTCATCGGTAGAGATCTGATTCTGTCCATTGGCAGCAATATCCGGTTTGATCCGTCCATCATGGGCTGGTCCCCGGCTGCTGGAATTGACCAATGTTGCATTAGAATACAGATTAGCCGTAGCAATCACATTTTTACCCTGCTTATGTCCACCTGTAATATTTCCCCATTGAGCTCCGGCTCCATATCCGCAATCACTATTATTGGAGTTACCGGCAGAAAAGACATGCAGATAAGTCGGATAATCGTACATCTGCTGATCTACTGTTTGGGTAATTATCGTATAACCATCGTTACAACCGTCTGAATATGAAGAATTGGTCACTTTTACTCCGGCATTTAAATGCAGGTCAAGGGTCGTATCCAGAAAATTGGCTGTGTAACTTGTTACATACAGGTCGGTACCTGCGGCCATTCCTTTGTATTCAGGATTCAGGTTTCCGGCTCCTGACATGATACCAGAAACACCGTCGCCGTGCGTTCCTGTCAAGTCGTTTGTAAGTTGAAAAAGTCTTCCCTGGAAGTCAATGTGTGGACCTACAGTTCCGTCATCCCGGCATTGTACGCCAATGCCTTCACCGGTATATTTTCTACCCGTTGCATAGTCGGAATCAATCGCGTTGGCCCGGTGTAAAGAGCGGCCTTCCGTATCTTCTTTTTCGCCTGGAGGCGGGATCAGCGCCATAAATTGAACGAAGGGAAGTGCTGCCACGGTTTCAATTTGATCTTCAGGAATCAATGCCCTGACGTAATTGGCTTTTTCAGAGGATTGGTATACCTTAATATTCTCCCGGGTGCATTGATCGAGTACGTATTGCAGGGGAATATTTTCATAAAATTGGAGGTCGATTCTTACTTTTTTTCCCTTAGTCGCCCAATCTCCAAAAGGGCGTTCGATTAGGGTGGCATGTATCTTTTCCGATCCGCCAACGGGTACTATAGAGCGAATAGAAAATTGTTGAAGGGTGGACACGGCCAGATTTTTGGGAATGCTTACCAGGTAAGTGTAATGCGGTAAATACTCCATCAGCTCCATGCCTGTTTGTTCTATTCGTTGACGCTCTGATTGATCAGGTACTTCGTAGAACTGTACCAGCCGATAGTAATGGCCATTGATGACTTCGGAAGCCTGAATATCAGGATTATTAACAAATTGATCCGCATTTTCAGGCAATACCCGTTTGCCATAGTGGTACAATACTTCGTAATTTGGTAACTGTTGGGCAAATGAAAAGGAAACGAGGAAGATAAATACCAGCGTTCCTACCGAACGGATGTTCGTGAGTAGTGGTAATTTCATAAGTAATTGAATGAGTATGGTTAAGTAATAGTAGCTTTGGTCAGAAGGGGAGGGCTAAATTAACAATTTTTATTTGGTTATTGTGAATGAAGCTGAAATGTTTAGTGGTTAGGCGACAGAATGAGTAATGAAGATTAGGTTTCACCCATTTAGCGGGGATAGGTGGATATTATTTTGGATTTAAAAGCCACCAAAGATTAAATTTAGAGCGGATGAGTTAACTGTTTTACCTATTGGTTGTTGAGTCAAAGAACAAGTTAAAAAAGTCTATGAAAAAGTCATTTTTGCTGATTTTAGCGTTTTGCTTATCTGGTATTGTTTATAGCCAATCTGTAGAAAGGATCACTGCTGAGTTGGAAGGATTCTGGCAAGCTGTTGATGAGGACTCTACCCGCTTACTTCACTTCTGGGTCCAAAATGATTTGTTGCGGGCGGATCAGGTGCGAAAAACAACGGAGAAATGCCAGTTTCTGATCAGTAGTTGCCCGCCTTTTGTGGAAATTGCTCAAAAAGGAGGTGCGTTAGCCCTAAGCTTAACCAGCGCGACCTATCACTGGGAAGCAAAGGTCTTGAAACTCAATGGTCAAAAAATGATCTTGTCTGCAAACGGACAGGAGTTGATCTATCAAAAGGTAGACGCTTGTCCGGAATATTCCCTGAAACTAGATCCTACCGTTAAGCCATAAGGGGATAAACGTATCATCAGAACAGCGTTGGCTGTCCATCATCTGAATTGTCGAAATCAATGGTATCGCCGGCGGTAAAGGTGTCTTTTTGGTCGGTTGCTTCTGGTTCTTCCGTTTCTATTTCTTGTACTTTACCTAATTTCTGGTCACTGAGTTTATTCCCTAAAGCTCTCCAGCCTTTGACATCGATAAAATCTGCCAGGCCGATCTCGCCTTCCATTTTTTGGGATTTCAGCTTGTAGGTATAGGAGATTTTTGGGTTTTCCTTGGTTGAGACAAAGAGGAGTTTGGATTTAGCGTGATCGCTGATAAACTGGAAGCGTTGGTCGAAGGAAGTCGTTTCGATTTGGAAACGCTTTACGACGGTCCACTCTTTATGTCCATCATAGTAGACGGAGCTAATCACGGTGTCTGGGTCAAACTTCTCGATGACTTGGAGTTCTTTCGGTTCAAAGCGTTTGTTGAGGTCAAGTTCGAGCTGCTCGTAAGAGCCGTCGTTGTAGATAGCCAGGATCGTATCGCCCGTATCGAATTCGCCGAGTAAGAGGCCTCTCTCTTCGGTATTGATCTTTCCGCTAACTTCATCCATCCATACGTTGAGGGCGCCCAGTGTGGACTGGCCCACTTCTTTCTGGGAAATTTTACGGACCGGATATTTGGTCAGGATATTCCCTTGTGAGTTTCTTCCTTTGATGGCGAGTTCGCCGAAGTCGAAGTCAAATTTTTTAATTTTAGCTCTACAGCCTTGTGAAAGTTGTACAGTAATAACTTCGGCTTCCCCATTTGGGTTTGCGGTAAAGTAGAGCGTTTTGGAATTCTTGCTGCCTTTCGTCAGGTCGTATTCCTTTTCGCGGGTGATGGCTTTGACGTGAAAGCGCTTTGCCCGCGATCGTTTGGATGCGCCGTCGAGGTAGACCATGTTGTAGGTGGTCCGGTCATCACCTTTCTTCCAGACATCGACGTGGATGATATCCTTACCGACGAAGACCTTATCCGAGATACGTACTACCTGGAAGGTACCGTCTCTGCGGAAGACGATCACGTCATCGATGTCGGAGCAATCACAGACGAATTCATCCTTTTTCAAACCAGAACCAATAAAGCCTTCTTTTCGATTGACGTATAGTTTGGCATTATTTGCGACCACCTGAGTAGCTTCAATGGTATCAAACCTCATTATTTCGGTTTGACGCTTGATATTTTTGGTGTATTTCTCCAGGAGATTATTGAAGTAGGCAATAGCATAATCGGTGAGGTGTTCGAGGTTGTATTTCACCTGCTCCAGTTCTCCTTCAATATTGGCGATCAGTTCATCAGCTTTAAAGGAATTGTATTTAGAGATCCGTTTGATTTTGATCTCCGTCAGTCGCACAATATCTTCTTCTGTAACGGGGCGGTAGATCAGCAGTCGGTCATCTTTGGGGCCGGGTTTTTCGTCTTGTGGGCGCACGTACTTTTTCAATTCGCGATCGATTGTTTGTAGCACAGCTTCCCAGGTTTCGCATTCTTCGATTTCGCGATAGATGCGTTTTTCGATAAATATTTTTTCGAGGCTGGCGAAATGCCATTTTTCTTCCAGTTCCCGTTTTTTGATCTCCAGTTCCTGGCGGAGGAGGCTCTTTGTATTATTGGTAGAGATTTGGAGGATCTCCTCGACGGTGAGGAAGTGGGGCTTATCTTCTATGATGACACAGGCATTGGGGGAAATAGAAACTTCGCAGTGGGTAAACGCGTAGAGGGCATCGACGGCGACATCGGGGGAGACGCCGGAAGAGAGATCTATCAAAACTTCTACATCTCTGGCGGTGTTATCGACCACCTTTTTTATCTTTATTTTACCTCTGTCATTAGCTTTGAGGATACTATCGATCAGTGAGTTGGTGGTAACACCATAGGGAAGTTCGCGTATAGCCAGGGTCTTTTTATCGACGATATCGATCTTTGCCCGCACTTTCACTCTCCCGCCACGTTTTCCGCCATTGTAATCAGAGACGTCGATCATCCCTCCTGTTTGGAAATCCGGATATAAAGTCACTTTTTTTCCTTCCAGCACTTTGATGGAAGCTTTGATCAGTTCTTTGACATTGTGGGGAAGAATTTTGGTAGACAGGCCGACGGCAATCCCTTCTACGCCCTGCGCCAGGAGCAGGGGGAATTTCATGGGTAGGTTGATAGGCTCTTGTTTGCGGCCGTCATAGGAAGTCTGCCATTCGGTGGTTTGTTTGTTGAAAGCAACTTCGAGCGCAAATTTAGTTAGCCGGGCCTCGATATAACGGGGAGCAGCTGCGCTATCGCCGGTTCGTACATCCCCCCAGTTTCCCTGGCAGTCAATGAGCAGGTCTTTTTGCCCCAGATTGACCAGCGCTTCCCCGATAGCGGCATCGCCATGAGGGTGGTACTGCATTGTCTGACCGATCACATTGGCCACTTTATGGAAACGCCCGTCATCCATCTCTTTCATAGCGTATAAAATACGGCGCTGGACAGGCTTTAATCCGTCATTAATAGCAGGCACCGCTCTTTCCAGAATCACATAGGAGGCGTAATCGAGAAAATAATCCTCGTACATCCCATTCAGGGAAATCACATGCGCTTCTTCGTGGCCGTTGCCGGGTTGCTGTCCGTTTTTTTGATCCATCTGGTGCTTACTTTGTTAATTTTAGACCGAAGACAAATATAAAACAAATTATTTTAAAATAGAAAGATTTGTTTAAAATGCATCCAAAAGCAGCAATTTTTAACCTTAATCGTTAGGATATATAAGATCAGGCTATTTTTATCGTTTTGAGAATGTTTGATGGTTTCCAATTTTTATTTAACTTGAACTCCTCATTCATGGATATTGCCTTGACACTACTACACAAAGAAAAAGACTTTATCAAAGCCTGTGTTAAAAAGGAACGATGGGCCCAGAAAAAGCTATATGAGGATCACTATAGCAAGATGATGGGCGTTTGTCTGCGATATGCCAAAAATAAAAATGATGCACTTGATATTCTTCATGAGGGGTTTTTAAAAGTGTTTAAAAATATCGCTAAGTATTCTCCGGGTACTTCTCTTTCCGCCTGGATCAGGCGCATCATGGTAAATACATGTATTGATTATTATCGAAAAGAAATCAGGAGGAGAACAGAAGATATTGAGCAGGCTTTTCAGTTGAGTTCAAACGATGCGGATGCCATCAGTCAATGTTCTGAAAAAGAGATACTGGCGGCGATCCAAACGCTTTCCCCTGCGTACAGAGCTGTTTTTAATCTATATGTAATTGAAGGATTCTCGCATAAAGAGATAGCTGAAAAACTGGGAGTTACGGAAAGTACTTCCCGCTCAAATCTGGTTAAAGCTCGAAACCGCCTGAAAGAAATTTTACTTGCAAAATAAAAAGATAGCATGGATAAAAACTACTTCGACAAATTAATTAAGGATAAACTGGAACACCTGGAAGCGGGTTTTTCTCCCTCCGACTGGGAGGCCTTTGAGGATATGCTCGACCAAAATGCCGGTGACCTTCCTGAAAAAACCGTCGAAGAAGTTGAGGCGTCTCTTATCGCGAAGCTGGACCGAATCGAAGTTCCCTACAACGAAGCGCATTGGACGCTGATGGAGGAGCAACTGAATAGCCAATCGGCTTCCGCTAATCAAACAATCCGCTTCAAACTCGCCGAGCTTTCTCTATTATTACTACTATTGCTGACCTTTTATCAATATCTGCCGGTTTCTCAACAACCGCTAACTAATCCGGATACGGCAAAAACGCAAGTTGAGCAGAGTGTCGCCTCCGCTACTGCTGAGTCCACTGAACGGGATTTAAATAGTGAAAATATTCCCGGTACAGAACCTCAAGAGCCCCGCGCCGTAACTTCTTCTGCATCGACTAAGGAAACCCCCTCCGGAAATGAACCTAAGGTTGAAAAGCAAGCTATCCAATCCCCTTCATCTGCCCAGGTGCCGCCGACCTCTTCCAAAAGCAATTCTCAACCGACTGCTCAGGAACCTGATCAAGCAGCAGTGGTGTTGGCTGAGGAAATCGGATTAGATGAAACTGTCGCAGAGGGATCAGAACTTAATAAAACCAATGGTAAAACTTCCGAAAGCCTTTCACCGCAGGATGAAAAAGAAGCCGCCTCTACTTTAGACCTACTTATGGAGCAGTTGCCGGTAATTACCCCCTCGCTTTCAGAGAAAGAACCTAGTAAAGAACTAAACACTCCGGAAATTGCAGCAATTATTCCGCCTGCCACCCGGCTTTATCTCGGAATGTTTGGCGCTGCTGATATTAATTATATTATGACCCCCTACAATCCAGATTTTCAGGATGATGCCTATGCCCAGGCGGCAATGGGATATAGCGGTGGGGTAAGTCTTTCAGCTTCTCTCAAAAACCGGCTTGGAGTAGAATTGGCACTACTATACAGTTCTAAAACCTATCTTCCAAAACCTAGAGTAGAGATCTTCGATGGTAGTTTGTCGGGAGGTGGCTATTTTACAGATCGGCTCCTTGGGGTCCAGCACGATATGATTGTGGTTCCTTTGCATGTCCGCTACGATTTTGTAAAAAAGGGAAAATTTAAAGCTTATGGACTTGCTGGTGGTTCCATGCACTTGGTTACCCAATCTTACTACGATATTCAGACAACTTTTGAACCTACCCAAGAGAGTAATAATTTCTTTCCGATGCCTATACCGGGCGGGGGGAATCTTCCTCCTTCGCTTCCTTCTCCGGAAAAAGAATCGACCATCAGTCAAAGTATTTCTTCCGATGGGTTTTTTAATGGGGGGACTTTTTCAAAAAATACTTATTACACCCTTAATGCAGGTTTAGGAATAGAATATAGCATTAAAGAAAACTATAATTTATTCCTACAACCCACCTACTTCCACAGCCTTTCTTCTGAAGAGTTAGGACCTAACAGCGACCGCATTAATAACTTCTCTATCTGGTTTGGAGCAAGAGTGCAGATCAGATAATCTAAAGGATTAGCTTTTTCAGTAAAGCAGTCAATTTTTCATCTACCAACCGGTGTCCTTCTTCAATTTCAAAGAGTTGCGCTTTGGGTACTTTTTCTACAATACCTTTTCCTACGTTTACCGGAATGACTTCATCTCTTGTCCCGAAAAATAAGAAAACGGGGTAGCTTCCGCTGTTCATTAATTGAAAAGTCTTTTTTTTCCTGACTTTAAAGGCATCTATGGAGAGCCAGACACAAAAAATGCGATCTCTTCGTTCCTTGGTATTGACATGGTTGATGATAAAATCGCGTATAAACCGGCTGATAATCCGGCCTTTGAACAATAGTTCTACAAGTTTCATGAGCCATGCTGGTTTTTCCAATATCCAGAAAATAAAGCGTCTGAAAAAACGGGGTGTCGTTTCCATATTAAACATCCACTTGGTATCAAAACCATCAGGAGCAATTAGGAAGAGGTAATCCAGCCGCTCCTGGAAATGCTCCAATAGCGAGAGGGCAATGCGTCCGCCAAAACTAAACCCCATAAAGCTGAGGCGATGGGCCTGGTATCTAAGACAAAATTGCTCTACAATATTAATCAGATCATATTTCGTAAATAGTTGTTTCTCCCATAGGGTATCGCCGTGGTAGGGTAGATCAAAAGCGACAACCGTGAAGCGGTTGCCTAGAGCGGGTGCTAAAACAGTGAAGAGGTTGGCCCGGTCTGCGAACCCGTGGAAGGCAATGAGCAGATGGCTCCCTTCCCCAAAAGAAAGATAGTTGATGGTAGAATTTTGATATGTTAGCGTTTCTTTTAACATTCGTATTTCAAAACATATTTATACGTTATAATGAGATACTGGACATTTCTACTTATGGGTATTTTACTTTCTTCAGCAGGTTGCAAAGTAAAGAAATATTCCTCCAATTCGTTTCCTATTGAGCATGCCATTTGGGATCAATTGGTGAAAAAACATGTAACAGAAGAGGGCTGGGTCGACTATCCGGGGTTTATCAGAGACAGTAGTGAATTGAATGAATATCTGCAACTTCTGGAAAGTAATCATCCCAATGATCATAACTGGGGCAGGGAGGAGCGGTTAGCTTATTGGATCAATGCTTACAATGCGTTTACCGTAAAACTAATTGTGGATCATTATCCGGTAGAAAGTATCAAGGATATCAGGCGAGGTATCCCTTTTATCAATACTGTTTGGGATATAAAATTTATAGAGATTGAGGAGATGGTTTACGATTTGAATAACATTGAACACGGCATTATTCGTGAGCGGTTTGAAGAACCCCGGATTCATTTTGCGGTGAATTGCGCCTCAGTTTCTTGCCCGCGTCTCCGAAACGAAGCTTATACAGCCGAAAAATTGGATGCCCAGCTGACCGACCAGGCTTATTATTTCCTTTCGAATCCGATAAAAAATAAGATCAGTCCCGGTGAGGTAGCGCTTTCCAAGCTTTTTTTCTGGTATAAGGGAGACTTTACGAAAGAAGGGTCTGTTTTGGAGTTTGTTGATCGATATACGGAAGTGCAAATTTCAGCCAATGCTAAAAAGTCTAACTTACCTTATAACTGGCAGTTGAACGAATTGAAGAATCTGCCAGAATAGCTAAATTTGTTCTACTTTTATTAGTCAGCTTCCTCTATTGAGGGGTGCATTTGTAAACAGGAGTCCATGCTTACTGCCGGAATAGTCCAGACTTTATATTGGGGACACCCGCAGCGCGAGGCTCTACAGTTGGACAAACCCAAACAACTAACCAATAAAAGGAGAAGAAGGAGTATCCGGCTTTTAGTTATTCCAGAGCCGGATTTCGTCGTCATTTTCATCGTAGAATGTATATTCTGTTAGATGGTAATCTGTATTTCCAACGATCTTTATCCATTTATAGTATTTTAGATACCACTTCATTTGGATGCTTGGCCAGCCCTTATGGAAGAATGCTTCTACGTAGGGGTGTACCACGAGTTTGATCTTGGATTTTGGTCTGGATTGCATGATGAATTCCAGGTCGCGTTCGATATCGTCGGTTAGCAGGATAGAAGCATTGATTTTACCGGTACCTTTACAGGTGGGGCATACCTCGGCTGTGTTGATTTTTACTTCAGGGCGTACGCGTTGTCTGGTGATTTGCATGAGGCCGAACTTACTAAGGGGGAGGATGGTATGTTGAGCACGGTCTTTCTTCATATAGTTCTTTATGGCATTGAAGAGTTCTTTTTTGTGCTCATTATTTTTCATATCGATAAAGTCGATAATGATAATACCTCCGATATCGCGTAGCCTCAATTGGCGCGCGATTTCTTTGGCTGCTTCCATATTGACATTCAGCACGGATTGCGCCTGATTACCGCTGACTACCTTATGGCCGCTATTGACGTCGATGACATGCATGGCTTCGGTATGCTCAATGACCAGGTAGGCCCCGCTGGGCATAGTAGCGGTCTTTCCGAAAGAAGATTTTATCTGTTTAGTGATGCCGTGGGCGTCAAAGATGGGCCTGCCGGAGCGATGGTATTTGACGATATTTATTTTATCGGGAGCAATAGCCCCGAGATAATCTTTAACATTATTAAACAGATCTTTATCGTTGACAACGATGCGATTAAAGGAGTCGTTGAGGATATCTCTGAGGATGCTGGAGGCTTTGTCTAACTCGCTGAGCAACTTCATGGGCGGTTTGGCCTTGTGGAGTTGTTTATGGATGTCTTCCCATTTGCTCATCATGATGCTGAGTTCTTCGTGGAGGTCAGCTACTTTTTTGCCTTCGGCGGCGGTACGGACGATCAGGCCAAAATTTTTGGGCCGGATGCTCTCGACGAGTACTTTGAGGCGTTTTCGTTCTTCGGCATTGGAGATTTTTTTGGAGACCGCAACCACATTAGAGAAAGGGGTTAGGACGAGGTATCTGCCCGGTATTGTTAGCTCGCAACTTAGTCTTGGACCTTTGGTAGAAATGGGTTCTTTGAGTACCTGGACGAGGATGGATTGCTTTTTGTCAAGTACTTGATTAATTTTTCCTGTTTTGATAATTTCCGGAGGAAAATCGAAATTATCCAAGGAGGGAGTATTCATTTTTCCGGATATACTTTGATCCGTATATTTCAGTAGCGATCTTAGTTTTGGGCCGAGATCGGTATAGTGAAGGAATGCGTCTTTCTTATGCCCGATATCTACAAATGCAGCATTGAGCCCAGGCATTAGTCGTTTTATCCTACCAAGAAAAATATCTCCAACGGTAAAATTAGAGTTTGTTTTTTGGTAATGAATTTCAACCAATTTGCTTTCCTCCAACAGCGCTATTTCAACTTCTGTTGGGGTAGAGTTGATGATAAGTTCTTTTTCCACTATGTCATTTCCTTTAGAGGGTATATATGTGGCGCATTGGTAAGGGAGAAGAAAGAGAAAGGAAGGCTGATCAATTATGCAAATAACCGTGGCAGGAAATGAGATTATAATAGCCGAACGACGATTTCAACATCCACTATTTTTAGCTTTTCTAACGCAATAGGATACAAGGGAGTTTAACTTCGCTTGTATTTTATTTTTTCTATATGGACCGGGAAACTCCTGTCTACACAATAAGGTTATCTGAAGGGGTTATAAAGCTTGTTAGATGTAAACTAACCTTTTGTTTCTCATGCTCTTACCCCTTTACCAATGCTATGAAATAAATTGCCCTATCTATCTTTTTTTCTTATGTCTGTTTTTGCGCAACCGCTTTTTTCTTTTATGTGTTGCGATCTTATGTCTTTTTCTTTTTTTACCAGAAGGCATATATTTTGACTTTTATATTGTGAATAAAGTTTTTTTATTTAGAATAGAGCGGCAAATATACGACAACTAACCGTTTTTTCCTAGTACTGTTAAGGAAAATTAGTTGTTTGGATTTGCTGGTTGATTAGGAAGAGTGGTAATTTGTTGGTTTGTAATGTTTTAAATACGATACAACTTAAGTGGAAGGGGATTCTGATGCAAGTATTATTGCAGGCGGGCACATTGCTCTTGAAAGCGGGAGGCTTTATCCATCTGGCCGGCGCCTTGGTAGGCATTGGCGAGCAGACAGACTGTTGTACGGTTATTCGTTTCGAGAGAATTGGCTTTTTCTAATCGTTCCAGTGCTTTTTCATATTGACCAGTTTGGATGGCCAGCCTGCCGAGGTTGTTGAGCACTTTCACATTTTCGGGGTGCTCTTCGTTAAGTCGGCGAAGCATTAAGATCCCCCGCATTGGATTGTCTTTAGGGGGAGAAGCAACATGGATTAGCGATAGATTTATTCGGTGATCGAGGTTGTCTGGTTCCAGAGAAACAGCATTTTCAAAAGCATTGATCGCCCGGTTCGTACAGAATTTACGAACCTTTTCTGACAACTGAGGGGATAAACCGTAATTATAAGTAGCCCCTGCTATAGACCAGGCAGTGGCTGTATTTTCCAGTTCGGCCACTTCCTGAGCGTAAAATCCTGCGATAGCTGGTCTTCCATAGCTATACCACGCACCTGACAGCGATTTGAGTACTTCGCTTCTGGTAGAATCAGCAGCTGCATTTTCAAGATCAATTTCCAATATGGCAATCCGACTTAATTGAGCTTCTGAAAGTTCCTTTCGCGCTTCAGCAAGCAGTGTTTTGACATCTGTACTCTCCATTACCATTGAGCGCTTTTGGTCGATCTGCTCACGGTCTGGAGGAACGATATCAAAACCGAAGTAAAGTACTAAGAAAAATAGTACAGATGAAGCAATAAGGATTAAGTGGTTTTTGGACATTAAGGGTAAATCTTATCGATTATTTTTTATCTTTTGGCAATGAATTCACATTATCTTTTACTTCTTCCACAAAGACTTTAGCCGGCTTAAAGGCTGGGATATAGTGTTCGGGAATTTCAATAGCAATGTTCTTTTTAATGTGTCTGCCAATTTTTTTGGCTCGTTTTTTTACAATAAAGCTTCCAAAGCCCCTGATGTAGACGTTTTCTCCTGAAGCAAGAGTCGTTTTGACTTCTTTAAAAAATGTTTCCAAAGTAACGAGCACATCTACTTTTGGAACGCCGGTTTTCTCAGATATTGCAGCAACCAAATCAGCTTTTCTCATTATTAATAGTTGGTTTATAATAAGTTATATAATTTTCAATAAACGGATCAAATCTCGTAAATTTTGCTCTTAAATAAAAATAAAAGGCAGTAAAATTGCCACTTTTTATTTAAAATCAGGGTTTTACACTTTTCTTAATTACAAATTTGATGAAAAACAATAAATCGAGTCGTTTTTTTTCTTATAGATTCCCAAACAGTGAAATACCTGTTTTGTTTTTGACAGATGAAATTTTCTATACGATTGATTGTCATAAAATAACTGACAGTAAGTGGGAGAGATGAAAATTGAAAATATGGCTTAAAATGATTTATTTTCCAAATATTGTAAAATTAGTGGCGGAGTTGTCTATTTTTGTCATCTAAATTTAATGACTATGCTGTTATCCATGACTGGTTATGGGAGGGTTGAAAAAGAATTCAAACACAAAACTATTGTGGTCGAGTTTCGATCGCTTAATAGTAAGTATACTGACATACGCTTCAAAACACCTCAAAATTACAGAAATGTGGAGCCTCAACTCCGCAAGACAATTCTTCAGCAAATAGAACGAGGAAAGGTGGATGTAACGATTGAGGTGAATTCCGGGAGCGGAAGTGAAGAATATGCGCTCAATAAGGAAATGTTCAAAAAGTATTTTCACGAGTTGAAATCCCTATCTAAAGAGCTTGACTTTTCTGCTTCAAATGGCGACTTTATCCAGTCTATACTCCGCTTGCCTAATGTCATCTCAGCTGCTGAAGATCAAATGGATGAGGAAGAGTGGGGCTGCCTGCAGGACGTTGTTCAACAAACTATCGCGCGGTTTATCAATTTTCGAAAGGCAGAAGGCCAAGCCATGGAAAATGAAGCACGGGATCGAATAAAAAGCATTACTGATCTGCTCCAAGAGTTACCCGCCCTGGAAGATGTGCGAACTGACCGCATGCGAAAAAAGCTTCAGCAAATGATGGCTGAATTCGTCAATGACGAAAAGGTCGATCAAAATCGGTTTGAACAAGAAGTCTTGTATTATCTGGAAAAAATAGATATTACGGAGGAAAAAGTAAGACTGGAACAGCATTGTAGCTACTTTCTGGAAGTGCTGGATGCGAAGGAAACATTAAAAGGAAGGAAACTTAGCTTTATCAGCCAGGAAATGGGACGGGAGATCAATACCCTTGGCGCTAAGGCTTATTCTTCTGACATTCAGCGGGTAGTCGTAAAAATGAAAGACGATCTCGAAAAAATAAAAGAGTTGCTGGCCAATACGGTCTGACGAGGCAAGTTGGCTGTACGCTCACCGAATCAAAAAGAAATTGTAATAACATGTCCTTTAAACGCAAGTTATTCATATTTGCAGCACCCTCCGGCGCAGGAAAAACCACTATCGTAAGGCACCTGCTGAAAACCTTCGACCAACTGGCTTTCTCCGTATCCGCCACTTCCCGCCCGCCGCGTTCTCATGAAATACACGGCAAAGATTATTACTTTTATTCTGTAGAAAAATTCCGCCAACTGATAGATGAAGATGCATTTATCGAATGGGAAGAAGTGTATAAAAATCAATTTTATGGGACGCTGAAAAAGGAAGTATTAAGATTATGGGCTAATGACAAGCACGTCATTTTTGACATTGATGTAAAAGGAGCGCTCAATATTAAACAAAAATATCCCAACCTTACGCTTACGGTTTTTATCAAACCCCCTTCATTCGAAGCGCTTAGTCAACGGCTCGAAGACCGCAATACAGAATCTGAAAAAGAACTCCAAAAACGTTTGGGAAAAGCAAATTTTGAAATGAGTTTTGAGAACCAATTCGATAAAGTTTTGGTTAATGATAACCTAGAGGTTGCACTACAAAAAGCTGAAACAATTATCAACGTATTTGTTCAATAATTATCGGAACGTTTTCAATGGAAACCCTAACGACACTCGGCATAACGGTCACAGCAGAGCCCTTTTTTCAACCTGAATTCTCCAACCCGGTAGAAAAAAAGTTCCTATTTTCCTACCGGATCACTATTACCAATAATAATGATTTTACCGTACAGCTGTTGCGCAGACACTGGTATATCCTGAATGCCTATGGCACTGTTCAGGAAGTTGAAGGAGAGGGAGTGATTGGCAAGCAACCTATTCTGCACCCCGGGCAGTCGCACCAATATTCTTCATGGGCACCCCTGACCACTGAGCTAGGACTAATGTATGGTACGTTCCTTATGGCTCACAAGCCGATCGGTAAAACGTTTGAAGCAAGAATTCCCGAATTTCGGCTCGTCGCGCCCTTCAAACTAAATTAAAAACCGGAGGGTTTTCAATATTTGCCTATTCCCCGATCTCACCTTTTCTACTGGTCTCCGAGATAAGCTGTACATTTTAGCTCAATGCATATGGGTGTTGGCAGTGAATCAATGCCTACCGTAGTGCGGCAAGGTTGATTATCCTTAAAATATTCGGCGTAGACACGATTATAGGTATGAAAATCACGCTTCATATCGGTCAGGAAAACGGTGACGTCGACCAGGTCGCTCCATTCAGCCCCACTGGCTTCAAGCACTCTTTTGACGTTATTGAATACCGAGTGGCACTGCGCCTCAAAATCAAAAGCAGTATAATTGCCGCTTTTACTTTGCTCCAGCCCCGGTACGCCATCGGTCTCCGGGTCTCTCGGGCCGATGCCGGAGAGAAATAAGAAATCGCCCACTCTGCGGGCATGAGGATATAAACCTACTGGTTTAGGAGCCTTATCTGCATCTATTTTTTTCATTATCTTATGGTTTTTCAAATAAACCGACGCTGCCGCCGACCCAGGATTTCCCTTTGTTATATCGCACCCCTATCATTTCTGCCTTACTCAACCTAACCAGGTTGTTGATAATGCGTGGTCTTTTCTCACCATGTTCCCAGATCATCAACATTCGAACCTCGCACTTTGCTTTTTCATCGAGGGTTTCAATAATGGGTTCGTATTTTACCTTTTTTTGAAGGATGTAATTTTCGGGGTCTTCAATAGCTTCGATGTCAAATTTATTGATATTGATGAGCACTCCGGTTCCGGCAAAGGAATAGAGTGGTTTGAGGACGTAATCGCCCAGGTTATCCGGGATACTGTTAAGTTCGGAAAGAAAATAGGTTTTTGGAACATATATACTATCGAGGAAGGGTATCGTGTGCTTGCTGATGCGGAAAAACCAGTTGGGGTGGCCGACCCATTCGACGTTTGCATCTTGCGTGAAATAAAATTCGCGTTGGAGGTCGTCTCTTTTGATCAGTTCATCAAAGATGACCCGGTTGAATATTTTTTCGATCTGGATCAATTTTCCATTATCGTCTTTGTAGAAGAGGTCATTACCTACCTTTTTAATTTCCGAAACGCATTTTACGGCAAGTCCCAACTCTTTTTGAGCTACTAAAAAATCGATCTGAGTAACTTGCTTTTTAGGCTCTACCTCCAGCAGTACCACCTGTTTGGGGTTGGTATTTCCGATGATATTTTTGCGGAGTAATTCCATATAACTACGGGCGTCGAGTCCGCCAAAGAGGTGGGTATAGTTCTCGGGAAGGTTGTAGTATTTCTGATAAAGGTTACCTACGAGGTTTTGATAGAAATAAAGAGAAGGAAAGCCTTGTACTTCAATTAATTGGGGGATTAACTCCTCGTTCTGATCTTTACAGATCCCGAAATCCATTTGCAGGAAAAGCGTATGCTCATCTTCATTGGGAACGGTTTGTCCGGCGAGCAAGGCGGTGTGCGAGAGCTCTTTAAAATTGGGTTGGCAAATCACATCGTTGATCTCCTCGACGGCTTCAAATAGCCTGGCTTTGATGTTATTATCAAAAAAGACGGGAGTTTCTGCAATTTTGAAAGGGGGCATGTGATTGTAGGTAGCTACAATTTCATCCAAAAGCGCCTGATATTTATCCTGCGAGAATTGTCGGTTAAAGTAGGTGCGTAAATGAGGGATCATGGAATAGTATTCTGACTTAATTAAAAACTTAAGTAGTAAGGCAAAAAAATTGGTAGAATAATTTTTTAGGTTCAAATGAAAATTCCTGCATATATTGAAGGACCCGGCCTTCATTATTACAGTAAAGGCAAGACATTTTTTAATAAAAAATTTGCGTCCTTTGCTGTAATTTCCAAGTATTCAATTATTCAGTCAATTTCATTCGAACAAATTATTTTACAAGCAATTTTGATTTGCCCCTTAATTTCTGTAAATTTAATTAAGTGCAGGATAAAAAAAAATAAAATAATCCCTCTTTATTTGGGCGTTTGTTTTAAAAAGGGCTTTAAGAGTGATAAGAACTATCCATTTTAGACTTCTCCCGGGCGCTCTGTATGTCACGGATAGCTAGCCACAAAAACTTGGGGATCACATGATGATGGGTAAGCGGAAGCTTTTCGGAGTCGTTCATGTGTTCCATCATACTGAAGTATTTATCTTCTCCGTGTTTGCGAATAACATCTCTTCTTCGCTCGGGGTCCAGAAAGTGTTCGCGCATACCGATTGGATCAGCTTCCGGATGAAATTGGGTGCCGAAAAAATACTCGGAAAAGCGAACGGCCATAATCGCTCTTTCTAGAGGTACATGCGGGCGTATCTTTTCCAGGGCTAAAATTTCAGCGCCTAGCTGTTCCAGTCGTTCGTAGTTAGGCTGTACTACTTGGAATCTACGGAAATCTGCTGCCCAGAAAGGATTGGGCAGATCCCCCAAAACGGAATCTTTATGTCCTCCAGGTGTTTTGTGAACCGGGAAAATACCAAAAGACATGGACTTCCGGGGCGTTATCTTTGCTATTTGGAAATGGTGGCAAGCCATCTGGAAAGAATGACAAATGAACAGCACATGCTTTTTGGGGCTGTTCATCTCTTCATTATACTTCCAGAGGTCTGTCAAAAGATCATAGTATTTTTTATCCCAGATGCCATCCCCATCCAATGGGCTGCCGGGGCCTCCGGTAGAGATATAAATATCGTGACTTGTATCCGGTACCTCGGCACTTCCTCTAACGTCAAATACCTGGTAGTATACCTGATCTGCAAATTCTTCAACGATCTCTTTTATTTGCTCGACACGTCGCTCGTGGTTCGCCTGATTCAGAACTACGTGTACGAGTTCCGCGAGATGGTCTTCGACCCGGTGCTGGTGCCCATGCAGTTCCGCTTCTTCGAGATTCTCTTCGACCATGAGTTCTTCTACGAGCTGCACCTAGCACGGCCACTCAACCTGCGCGACCATTCGTCCGATGTGATCGGAGCGATTCGAGACACCTATCCGGTCTGTACCATGCTGATCGACGCCTTCCACCGCAACATTGGCTACGCACAAAAGGAAATCCAAGCCGATATCATCGACGCCATGCGCTACATCTGTTCGTGTCACGACTTTTCCATCAAGTTCCAGGATGAAGCCACTCGACATCATGTGGCCACCTGCTACTTGCCACTGATACCCGTGATGGT
>CAZHOV010000081.1:0-25121 GCA_964534315.1 uncultured Saprospiraceae bacterium
CAAAGAAGAAAGTTTGGTGTGTCGAAACACGAATAGTGTTTTGAAACACCCTCATCCTCTGACTATTTATCTGGTCCTTTACAAACTAACGAGTTATTCTTGAAATACATCTACCTCGATACGCTTATCCCGGTTGGCTAAATCCCAGGCGGTATGGAAGATCAACTGGCCCACTTTAGCCATTTTATCGAAGTTGATCTTTTCTACCGTATCGGAGGTCCGGTGATAATCGGGGTGCGTGCCGTTGAAGTAAAAAACAGCAGGAATACCACGCTCTGCGAAATTATAGTGATCAGAACGGTAGTAGTATCTGTTCGGATCATCTTCAGCATTGTAGGTATAATCAAGTGTTAGCTGGGTATAATTTTTATTGGCATTTTCATTGATTTCGTGCAGCTCTGTGCTCAGACGGTCCGACCCGATCACGTAAATATATTCGGGATTATCCTGGTATTTTTCATCTACCCTTCCCACCATATCGACATTTACGTTGGCTACGGTATTTTCCAATGGGAAAACAGGGAATTCCACATAGAATTGAGATCCTAACAATCCTTTTTCTTCACCAGTAACCGTCATAACTAGTAAGCTTCGGCGGGGACCAATGCCCTGCTTCTTGGCTTGAGCAAAAGCTTCGGCGATTTCCATAACGGTAGTAGTTCCTGAACCATTATCGTCAGCGCCATTGTAGATATCATCTCCACGTTTCCCAAGGTGATCATAGTGAGCCGTAATGATCACCACTTCATCCTTTTTTTCCGGATCGCTACCTTCGATATAGCCCAGTACATTTTCTCCTTTCAACGTTTTTTGATGCTTATCCTGATTAAGGGTGATCTCGGTTTTGAGAATATAATTTTGTGGCTTACCTGACTTTTTGATCTTATCTCTTAGCTTGACCACTTTTTTAAACTTCTTACCCATGATTTCCTTAGCCAATTTGGTAGAGACAAAACAATGATTGGCAAATTGCTCCGGGTCATCCATATCACTTCCCAAAGTCAATTTGGGACCGATCAAAAAGCGACGGTTTTCGGATAGTTGCTTTTGCAGCTCATTTTCAATAAATAAGAGCACCTTTACGCCTTTCTCTTTAGCTACCTGCAGTTTCTTTTTATAGTCCTCCGACCACGGCGACCGGCTTTCATCACCTGTTATATAGGAATTTCCATCAAAATCAACAGGTTCATCTTTATAGATCAGAATCACCTTATCTTTAACATCGACCCCTTCATAGTCACTATATTTCGGATCATCGATGCCATATCCCAGGAAAACTACCTCTTCGGTAGACATCACACCAAGGTGATTATTGAGGGTGGGGAACGAAATAAAATCCCACAGATGGCGGTAATTTTTGTCTTCGACAGTTATAGATATTTCATTCCACATTGTCCAGGTAAAGGATACTTTTTGGAAATAGGAATTATCTTCGCCAACGGGAGGGAGTCCAATAGATTTGAAGTGATTTGCGATGTACTCGGCAGCCATTTTGTTACCTTCCTCTCCCGTTTCTCGTCCTTCATACTCATCAGAAGCAAGTACGGTAAGGTGTTTACGCATATCTTCCGCCGTGATCGTTGCGGCAAGCTTTGCGGCAGAATCCATCGGAGGTTTAGTAATGATAAACTTAGGATCATCCTTGGGGCCTTCCTTTTCAAAATAAGTTTGCGCCTGAACACCAGTCAGCGTTACTCCAAGTAGCAATATTGCCAAATATCGTTTCTTAATTTTCATGTTTTTAAAGTTTGAAATCAACAATCACTGATTTTATTGACTCTACGCTCGTGTCTACCTCCTTCGAAGGTTTCTTCTAGAAAAGCATCTACCATTGCTTCGGTAAGTTCTTCATTGACAAAACGTGATGGGATAGCCAGCACGTTTGCATTATTATGCTGGCGAGCCAGCGCCGCCAGTTCTTTGGTCCATGCTAGCGCGGCCCTGATCCCCTTGTGTTTATTGACCGTCATGGCTACACCATTTCCGGAGCCGCAGAAAACGATCCCAATTTCCACTTCCCCCTTTTCTACAGCATTAGCTACGGGGTGAGCGAAGTCAGGGTAATCTACGGAGTCGGCTGAATTGGTGCCCATATCCAGCACTTCAATTCCGGCATCAAGTAATTTTTTCTTGATCAATTCCTTTTTATCAAAACCGGCATGATCGGCCCCGATAGCTATTTTATGATATTTCATAACTGACATTTTGTTATCCTTCAAATTCTTGTAGCGCCAATCCTTCAAAAACATCCTTCAGGTAGCTTTCAAACTCTGTGTCTTTAGCATTCTTGGCAATAGCCATTAATTCCTGACGGGTACGGTCGGCGTAGGCCAGATCGCTGCTAAAGCCTCTTTCTACATCATCCGGATCAAGCGAGAAGTAAAACTCCAGATGATCAGCCGTTTCTTCAGCCAGGATTTTGAGGTGCTCCTTAGCCTGATCGTACGCATCAGCCTGTATCAATACTTTCATCATACTCAGGGAGCTGTAATTGTAGGGGAAGTTCATATGCGGAAAGGCTTCAAAATATTTAGCTGCCAGATTCGCCGCTTTTTCTTTTTCCCCTTGATCGATTAAATTCTGACAAGTACGCAGCATTAATAATTGTGTGGATTGAATACTTGGCCCATAGGACTTATCGACGAATAATTCTTCTTTATCGAAATTACCCCAGCGGAACTTATTCATTATATTATCATAAACAGTTTCTGTATCTACCCGACCAAAGCCGACCAGTCCGAAAATGCGCTTGTCTTTAGAGTCGGTCTTGATCGGAACGACCCGCAGGCCAAGCCCTTCGAGTTGGAGGTGGTTGCCCAGGCCGATCAGGGATTGTGTACGGCAGGTTACGGCAAAGTATACCGGGCGATCCCATACATTTGAAGCGACGATGTCCAATACAGCAAGGTCTCCTTTAAACATGAAATTACCACTCATATTAAACTCCACCCGGTCTACGATCTTACCTGTATCTGCCGGTGAGACGGTTCCATTTGCCAATACCTTTTGTTTGTCTACGGGTAGAAAGAGTTTGTTTGAAGGTAAATAGCCTTCAATTTGGCCGTTAAATAATTTAGAATTGTCCTGATTCACTACTCGTAGTGCTTCCAGCGCATTCATACGCTTGTTGTTCTCTTGTTCTATATACACCTGATCCCGCTTATATCCCCGATAGGAAGCCCGGTCGATGGTCATTTTAATTGGCGGAGAGTCATTGACCTTCCTACGGAGCTGATCGATATACCAATCGACGGCGATCAAGCTTAGGTTGACCACTCGCACATCGGTACGTATCCCTTCCACTTCCTGGGCGTACCAGAGCGGATAGGTGTCGTTATCGCCGTAGGTAAAAATAATAGCGTTTTCTTCGCATGAATTCAGGAAGTTAGCCGCATAATCTCTAGACCCTTTATGGTGCCGCCGGGTATGATCGTCAAAGTTTTGCGATCCCATTAAAATCGGGGCGACTAGTACCAGGGCAAAGGCAATGGGGGCGCTGATCTTTCCAAGGTTGCGTTGCTGCATAAAGCGGAACAAAGCAAGAACCGCCATTCCGATCCAGATCGAGAAGGTAAAGAATGAACCGGCAAGTACGTAGTCGCGTTCCCGGGGCTCGTGAGGAGGCTGGTTGGAATAGATAATAATACCTATTCCCGTTATGATAAACATGGCTAAAAGCCCCAGAAAATCGTTGGGACGTGCCCGAAAGTGGAAGATAAGGCCGATAATTCCGAACAAGACGGGAAGCATAAAGAACTTATTCCGCACCTGATCATTTTTCATGGTTTCCGGAAGTTCGCTCATATTATGGAGCCTGGCTTCATCAATAAAATTGATTCCGGACAGCCAATTTCCTTTTTTGACATTTGCGGGCGTATAGCCTTGTTCGCCGTTTTGTCTTCCGGCGAAGTTCCACATAAAGTACCGCCAGTACATCCACCCCAGCTGATAGCGAACAAAAAAGCTAATATTGTCCGCCATCGTCGGCGGACCACTTTTTCCACCCATCCATTCATCACGGTATAGTTTAGGCCTGCTTTGCGTATTATCTCCCATCCTTGGGAAAAGCATTTTATCTTCTTCCTTGTAAACAGGCGTAACTTTCCGATAGATCTTTTCGTATTTTCCTTTTTCAGGAACCCATCCGTAGCGTTGCTTTTGTTCTGTTTTGTAATGTTTAGCGCCAAAGTGAGGACCTTTCAGTAACGGGCGCTCTCCGTATTGTTCACGATTGATGTAGGGCAATAGGCGGGCGGCATCGTCAGGAGCATTCATATTGATCGGCGTATTGGCATTTGCTCTAATCACGACCACTCCGATAGTTGAAAAACCAATAATTGCTAACCCGATAGCTACTACAAGCTGTTGAAGCAGACCATTATGAGTTTTATGTGCATACCATACCCCTCCGCCTATGATTGCTCCAATAATGAGCACCAGGGGAACGATCCCTGAATGTTGAGGCAGGCCAAAACCATTGACCATCATAATTTCGAGGTTTTTCCACAAGCTTGGAATACCAATGATGATAATGGTTTGTATGAAGGCAATTAAGGCGACACCAATTGCCGCTGCTGCTGCCATACCAAGGAAAGAATGCTTTTCATACTTCTTAAAATAGTAGAATAAGGCCAGCGCAGGAAAAGTCAGCAAGCTCAATAGGTGTACTCCGATCGAGAGTGCTGCAGAATAGATCGCAAAGACGATCCAACGATCTGCTTTCGGGTCGTCTTTGGGAATAGCGTACCATTTGATTACTGCCCACAAGGTAAGAGCGGTAAAAAAGGTGGACATAGCATAAACTTCCCCTTCCACTGCGGAAAACCAAATCGAAGAGCAGAAGGTGGTTGCCAAACCAGCAACGAGGCCCGCACCACCAAGAGCAAGAATTTGTGACTGATCGGGTTCTTCTTCTCTACCGACAAGGGCTAGTTTTCCTAAAATGATCGTCACCCAACTGACAAACATGGCGGTGAAAGCCGTACAAATCCCGGAAAGGAGGTTGACGGAAAAGGCAATATTTTCGGGATTGTCGCTAAAGATTTCGGCCACAAAGGTAAACATACGGCCAATCAACAAAAACAACGGTGCCCCCGGAGGGTGAACCACCTGAAGTTTATAGGCACCTGCAATGAATTCTCCACAATCCCACAAGCTACCTGTTCGTTCTGCTGATAGATAATAGACAATAAATGCAATGGCAAAAACTGTCCATCCAGCAATGTTCGTAACTTTTTTATACGACATCATATTCTTACGGTTATTTTAAAGAGGCAATTATTGCTAAATCCGGCAAACTAATAATTGTTTGAATAGTTTTACCTTTCTATTTTTATATGAACTGCAAAGCTAATAAATTATTATAAAGAATAGAGGGGATGAGTAGTAGTTAATAGTTAATAATTGGTAGTTGGTAGTTGGTTTTTATATCGGATAATTCCCAAATTGCAATTTGAAAATAAAGATATTAACTTTAATCTTTTTACCCCTTTTAGTGTCTTAAGAAAGGGAAATAGAAAAATCATCTTATGTTCAAAATATTAACTTTAGCCATTTTATTTTACTTCGCTTACCGGGTATTTCTGAGGCCTATGCTTCCTCCAAAAGAAGAAAGGAGGTTTTCCGAGGCTCGACATACCGAACATAAATCTCCGCCTGAAGAGGAAGAAGGCGAATATATTGATTATGAAGAAATTGACGATTGATTATCTTTGGGTTGCTAAACCATAAAAAGTGGAATGGAAAATCCCGTATTAGATAGTATTTCAAGGACGTTTAATGTCGAATTACCTAAATTTCAGGAAATTGACGAATATCTGGATTTTATCATCCCTAATATAAAGCCTTTTTCGGATGATCTACGAGAGGAGGATCGATTTCTCGGCACCCGCTGGCTGGAAATCAGTGATGATGATGATTTCCATGAAACGATTTTACACATTTTTAATGAGGGTGGAGAGTATTTGTACATAATAGAGGGAGAAGTAGCTGCCGGAAGCTGGCGAATTCTGGAAGCGTCTAATTCTTTTATTTTGGAAAAACCTGGTGGTGGAGAAGAACTTTATGACCTGGCTTTTCTCAATCGAGAGTTTTTTATCTTAAAAAAACACGGAGATCAGAAGCGGAGGGGAAGAAAAAAGTACTTCATCATCGGCAAAGAATCTTCGGTAGGTCGATTGGAGTGGCGCGATACTATGGAGAAATTATTCAATATCTATCGATTCAACTCTTTGTTTGTCCTCTTCCTGGTGGTCTTTGGCGTACTGATCGTGCTATTCCTGGTCTTTTCTTTTTGGTAGAATCTGTTTTTACCAGCATTAGGCATTTTCCTTTTTCCACTCTGAACGCTTCTTGAAATATTTGGGATGAACTAACAGGAGACCGAAAGATACGCCATCTTCTTTTTTTCGTTTGGCATGATGTGCTCCATGAGCGCGCAAAATTCCCTTCGAATACCAGCCATCTAATTGACGAAACCACTTGAAACGACGGTGAATATATACATCGTGAATCAAAAAATAGATCACCCCATAAATGGAAATGCCAATCCCCACAAAGAATAGCCAAAAGTGAACGGTTGTCGAGCCTAGGATATAGGAGAGCGCGCTTGGAATGGCAAAAACGAGAAAAAACAGGTCATTCTTTTCAAAAAAACCTTCTTTTTCATGATGCGGTTTGTGATGGTCCTCATGCCAATTCCATAGGAAGCCATGCATGACGTATTTGTGGGCAAACCATGCCACAAATTCCATTGCTAAAACAGTAATCAAAACCACTCCGGTATAGAATAATATATTCATGACCATAAAGTTACAAAATCAGTGATAGATTAATAATACCAAAAAAAATAAACTGTAAAACTAACAAAACTATACCTACTTTGTTTGTTGCGTTTGCTAGTCCTCTCATAAAAATCAATTGCAAAAATAAGGCAATTAAAAACCAGGCAAAATAATTTTGAAACGGTACGCTTTCACTTTCCCAGGTCCAGAAATCGTAGGCAATCGCAACTGGTTCGATCAGCAAGTCTAAAATGACCATAATACCTGCAGCGAGAATAGCTCTTATCGCCCAGTGATAATCGCCCATAAACCGGTTGATGGTCACCCCGGCTCCATATATCAGTAGTAGCCAGTTGATACCGATCATTAAAGGGGTGTCCCATAGTTTCAACCCTAGTACCGGGCCATAAGCATATTCTCCAAAGATTAGCCCTGTATTAACGCCTACCACTTCAATACCAAATCCGACCAAAAAACAAGTCAAAAAGACAAGGATCGTAGAGAGCTTCCAGGAAGAATGCCCCCAAATGATGACGGCCAGCGACAACAAGAGGTTATAGGGAGTAAGGAATACAAAATCTGGATGTATCGGAATCAATATGCCAATCAGCCCGATCGTATAAAACACAATGAGCACAAAAATCGAAAACCGTACTCGATCATTGAGGAGCATGGGTAATGTTTCGGATTTAGAGGAAACAGGAAGCAAGTTAGTAAGAAATCGCTCCATTGCGCAAAATGTTTAGGTTTAATTGATGATAAAAGGGAGTAACAGTGGTGGCGTGATTTTTGTTTACCCCCCTCCACCTATAGGTGTGGCACACCTATAGATGTGCCACACCTAGGTCGCCCCCTACGCCTCCACCAACTCGTCTACAATCTTTGCCGAAAGCAACGCCAGCGGAATACCCCCCCCGGGATGAACACTCCCTCCGCTAAAATATAAATTCTTGATCTTATTGGAAAAATTAGGATGACGCATAAAAGCAGCCATTTTATTATTCGAGCTGGTTCCGTAGAGGGAACCTAAGTGAGAGGCGGTCTTGGCTTGAATCGTCCGGGGATCTAGAATCGATTCGTTCTCGATCAAGGGCGCTATGGGTCTACCGAGCATCCGGGTCAACTTGGAAATGATATTCTGCCTGGCCTCTTCAATTAATCGATCCCAATCCTGGCCCGAATCATAGGGGACATTGATCATCGTAAACCAATTTTCGCAGCCACCCGGAGCATCAGCAGTGTGATATTTCTGCGAAATATTGATGTAAACCGTCGGATCATGATGAATTGTTCCCCTGACTAAATGATCAAATTCAGTTTGATAATCATCGCTAAATAAAATATTGTGCAATCCTAACTCCTTAAAGCTATCCTTAATCCCCCAATAAAAGATCAGGGCTGAGGTCGACTTCTCCTGCTTTAAGATACGGCGCGGATGCTTTTCCTTCGGAAGCAATTGCTTGTAAGTAAAAAACACATCCATATTGCTAATGACCAAATCCGAATGAATAGCTCTCTCTCCAACTCGTACTCCCTTTACCACCCCTTCCTCAACCAAAATCTCATCCACTCGCGTATTGAAGGTAAACTGGACGCCCAGCTCTTTGGCCAATTTATAAATCCCTTTGGTGATGGCATACATCCCTCCTTTGGGAAAATAAGCCCCAAACCCTTGCTCGAAATGAGGAATAATACTGAGTAACCCCGGCGCCTTGTAAGGATTGGAGCCGTTGTAGGTAGCAAACCGGTCAAAAAATTGCACCAGCTTTGGATGCTGTAAGGAACGCCTGTTAACCTGATGCATACTGCTGAACAGATCCAATTTATGAAGCTTCGATAAGGCTTTAGCAACATCTTTACTCCACCAGGTCTTCCATTTATGAAGCGAATTTTCTAAAAATATCTTTCCGGTTAGTTCATACTTCAGCTTGCTGGAGTCTAAATACCGAAGTACTTTATCGGCGTCTACTCCTAATTTGGCTTCCACCTCTTCACCCAGTTTTTCGCGATCCGCAAAAGCTGTCAAACGAGTACCATCTTCCCAAAAATAGTGGCAGATCTCATCGAGTTGAACGTAATCAAAATATTGCTTCGGATCTTTGCCCGCTATCTCAAAGAGCTCGTCAACATACATAGGCATCGTAAACAATGATGGCCCCGCATCGAACCGATAGCCGTCCTGACGTATTTCAGATAGTTTCCCTCCGGGATAATCGTTGGCTTCAAATACCTCTACCTTATAGCCTCTACAGGCCATGCGTACCGCCGATGCTAACCCGGCCATCCCGGCTCCGATAATGATTGCTTTCATATTTTATGTGTTTTATAGATCAGTTAACAAAGATAAACACTCCGGGTTCAGCGGTTCAGCGGTTCAGCCCATTATTTGAAAATTATGTCGCCCGTCGCATTATTGCAAACTTATTTTTAAACTATCCAAAATAAGTGTCAGCAATGCACTTACTGAATAATGTGACTACGATAACCCCCCTATTAATTCAGTAACAGAGCAGATCAATCGTTTTGACCACTCTTTAATAGAAAAATGTTAATGATTTCCCAATAATCTTGAACCTTTTCAAACAAACGGTATATTTAAAATCAATCAAAAAAGAAAAATATGAAGCTATACATCTTTCCCTTATTTTTCATTTCCGCTTTTCTTTTAGCCTGCAGCGAACCCAGGGCCCAGTTGGGAAGTGCGGCTGATTATTTTCCTTCTGCTTCGCATCTTTCCGAAGGAGTGGTCAATAAATATTATTACCACTTTAAATCTGCTGACAGTTATGAAGAAACAACCGATATTCAATATCGTCATTACCAGGCGTTGGAGAATGGCGATTTACTGGAAACCATCTATAATCCGGCGATGGAACCTGTAAAAGTTTCTACATTGGCTTATCAGAACGGGAAATTGATCCTAAAAGAAGAAGTGCGCTATTTTAGGGAAGATACCCTCATCTCCGAAGTCATTGCTCCCGATCATTCCAACTGGGAAGCCGATTCTTCCTATCTCGAAACATTGACTACTTTTTCTTCAGGTATCACCCAGCGAGTATCCCAGCAACGAACATATCTTAGAGATACCACCGTTATTGATCGGCCTGCACGATTAGTTAAGCGAAAACAGGTTACGGTCAATACCTACATCAACCAAGAGCAAAAAACATTTACCGGATTGATCGAAGAACTTTTTGTTGCCGGTATAGGACTTTGGGAATTTCAACTCGATTTACCGAAAGGTACCGGAAAACTGGAATTGATCGAGCAAATCCCTTATGCGCAATTTAAAGAAATAGCCAACCACCAGGTTCACCGAATCGGATATATTGACCCCGGAAATGTTATGGATGACCCGGACTCCCTCCAACTTTGCCACCATCCGAAAAGAATTGCTGATTATTACAATGGAAAAGGAGGGTTTGAAGGGGGTAAAAAAGCGCTATGGCAACAAATAGAGCAAAAGCTGGATAATACAAAATTGAAACAAGCATCGGGGTATTTGACCTTTCGGTTTATTGTCAATTGCCGGGGGGAAGCCGGGTGGTTCACTACTGAAGAGGCTGATTTAACCTATCAAAAGAAAACATTCGACGTGGCATTAGTTTCCCATTTGTTCGAGATCCTCTCCGAGCTAAACGAATGGCGGCCATGCACCGTAAGAGGAGAAACACGAGATGCCTATTTTTATATAACTTTTAAACTTGAAGATGGTGAACTTATTGAAATATTACCTTAGTCTTTGTCTATTGCTAAGCCTTTTGATCAATAGCTTGGCGCAAGAATACCCGTTATACAAAAAGGATTTTTCGGAGGTTGACAGGCGAAAACTGGCCGCTTCGCTCAATGATGGTATGAGCAATTACTACCAGGGCACCAGCGCTCACCAGTTTCTGCTTAGGGAAGCGCTGATGCACGACTCTACTTTTGCAGATACCTACCGCGAATTTGGCGCACCTTGCGTAAAAAGAGGACTTGCCCAACAAACGATGGATTATTATCAAAAAGCAGCAGAACTAGACCCGCGGGGATGGATGGGATGGAGAGGCTACCTCTATCTTTATTTTTATCGCGATTATAAAAATGCCATTAAGGATTTTGACACCCTGGATGCGCTTACCCCCGATTTTGTCGATTATCCGCAATCCCAAAGCATCGACTTCATGCGGGGCATCTGCTATCTTCAATTGGAAGATTATCAGAAAAGCATCGACTATTTCGATAAACATATCCGGTACGAAACTCAGGAAGTGGGATTAGAATATATAGAGACGACCACTTTCTTATTCAAAGGCATTGCCCATTTCAAGCTTGGTGAAAAGGAAAAAGCTGCCAAAGCATTCGAACAGGGGCTTTCCAACTATCGTAATAATGCAGATCTGCTTTTTTGGTTGGCCAAAACGAGACATCGCAAGGGTAAACCCAATGAAGCGCTTTCATTGATCAGAGAAGCAAAAGAACAATTTGAGCAAGGCAATTACCACACCCGCGCTTATGTAGAAGAATTCTACCAGACCTATCTATCTGACATCGAAGAACTGGAAGCTCAGATTTTACACAGGAGATGATTAGTTCTTTTGACTAAAATGCTTGAGCATGACGATTTCCCGATCTGTGAGGTGGCGGAAGCGGCCGCGGGGGAGGTCTTTTTTGTTGAGGCCGGCAAAGAAAACGCGATCCAGTTTAACAACTGTGTAGCCCAGGTGTTCGAAAATACGGCGGACGATGCGATTTCGGCCGATGTGGATTTCTATTCCCACCTCTTTTTTGGGTCGATCTACCAGGTAATTGACGGCATCTACCGGTGCTGGGCCATCCTCTAGAGTTAGACCGGCACTTATTTGTTCGAGGTCGCGTTTGGTGACAGGCTTATCGAGGGTAACGTGATACACCTTTTGCATTTCATGCTTCGGGTGAGTTAGCTTTTTGGCCAGCTCGCCGTCGTTGGTTAGGAGTAATAACCCGGTCGTATTACGGTCAAGGCGACCCACCGGGAAGATTCGTTCCTTAACTTTATCGCCGATGAGATCCATCACTGTTTTACGCCCCCGGTCATCGCTGAGGGTGGTGATGGTATTTTTTGGTTTGTTCATTAATAGATAAACCAGCCGTTCTTCAGGGCTGAGCAGCTTTCCTTTATAAGTTATTTTATCCGATGCTTTGACCTCATACCCGGGTTCAAGTTCGGCTTTCCCATTGACCAGCACTTCTCCTTTTTTGATTAGTTCTGCGGCTTTCCTTCGGGAGCACAGGCCGCTATGAGCCACAAACTTATTTAGCCGCATACCTTCAATGCGGACCGTATTTTTAGTAACTTTTGATGGTTTAGTTTGCTTACCAGAAAATGATTTCTTTTTTTTCCTCATAATTAAAAGGGTACGTCCTCATCGTCGTTAATTCTCGATGGACGGGTAATAATGTTAGCAGCAGGATCGCTTAAATCCGGCAGGTTATCAAAATCGGGATCGCCGAGATCGGAGAATTTAGCAAAAGTATCGGTAAATCGCAACTTGACCGTTTCCAGGGCTCCGTTACGATGCTTGGCGACAATAATTTCGGCTACGCCTTTGAGGGAATTGCCTTCTTCATCTTCCAGGATTTTGTAGTATTCCGGTCGGTAGATAAAAGAAACGATATCGGCATCCTGCTCAATCGAGCCCGATTCTCTAAGGTCTGACAATTGAGGTTTTTTGGAACCGCCCCGCACTTCCACCGCCCGGCTAAGCTGGGACAGGGCAATTACCGGCACATTGAGCTCCTTGGCCATTGCTTTCAAGGATCGGGAGATGTTACTGACTTCTTGCTCCCGGTTCCCCCTCGAATTGTCGCCCGAGCCCGACATAAGCTGGAGGTAATCGATGATCACCAGTTGGATGTCGTGTTGCATTTTGAGGCGGCGGCACTTTGCTCTTAGTTCAAAGATCGTGATGCCCGGCGTATCGTCGATAAAGATAGGCACTTCGCCCAGCTTTTCGATAGCAGATTGGAGTTGTTGCCATTCGTAGTCTTCCAGTTGGCCGTTTCGCATTTTGCCGCTGGAAATTTCGGCTTCCATAGAGATCAGACGTTGGACTAATTGGAGGTTAGACATTTCAAGAGAGAAGATAGCTACCGGCTTTTCGAAATCGACCGCTGCATTTCTGGCCATAGCCAGTGTAAACGCTGTTTTACCCATACCAGGACGAGCGGCGATAATGATAAGATCCGACGATTGCCAGCCGGAAGTTAGCCGGTCGAGGTCAGTAAAGCCGGTAGGAACGCCTGTCAATCCTTCTTCTTTTTGAGAAAGCTCCTCAATTTGTTTGAGAGCTTTAGTGGCCAGGGCGCTCATAGTTTCAACTCCCTTGCTTAGGTTATTTTGAGTAATGGCAAATAATCCTTTTTCTGCCTTATCGAGGAGATCGAATACATCTGTGGTATCCTCAAAAGCGTCGCGAATAATATCTGTCGAAACGTGGATCAGCTCCCGTTGTATATGTTTCTGAGCGATAATACGGGCGTGGTATTCAATATTGGCGGCAGAAGCCACTTTGTTGGTCAGTTCGACCAGGTAATAAGGGCCGCCTATGGTGTCAATATCTCCCGATTTTTTGAGTTCTTCAGTAACCGTTAGTAGGTCTATGGGTTGGGATCGCTCGAATAGGCGGAGCATTGCCTTGTAGATCAGATTGTGCGGATCGGAATAAAAACTTTCGGGCGAAAGGATATCCAATACAATTGGCAGGGCTTCCTTGTCAAGCATTATTGCACCGAGCACTGCTTCTTCGAGCGGAAGGGCCTGAGGTTGCACCTTTCCAAATACATAATTTGACAGATCACCACCTTTCTTATGGGGCTTGTTGCTTCGGTATGGAGCAATAGGTTTGACTTTTTTCTCTGCCATGGGCACGTGATTTAGACTTTGGCTTACAAAATAACACTTAAACTTTTCCTCAATAACTTTCCTTCTCAGGCGAGGGATACAAAGCTAACTTTATTTCAGGATGGATGCCAGAAAAATGGATAATTTGCGTTTTCCACAATTGTGAATAAAAAGGAAGAAAATTGTGGAAAAGTTGTTCGTTTTTTCTTCAACAAAAATTGTTCCTTCTTTAGTTCCTCTTTTCAACAGTTTGTTTAATTTTAACTTAAAATAAATCGCTAAAAATCAATGAATTAAAAAAGGCTATCAACTAGTATTATGCTTTATTTTTAAAAAAACAACGATCGGTTGAAAAGGGAATGGAGAAGATTATTCTAACCGGGATGTGTAAAAAAAGATAAAAAAACCGGTTTTCCACATTTTTTTGTGAATTGTGGAAAACCGGCACTTCTTTATTTTAGATTATTCAATCGCTCTTCAATTTCGTTGACGATAGCGATTTGAAGTTCTATTTTCTTCTGGGTGTCGGTTTGGTCCCGGAGATTTTGTTCGATATCGGCTTCTGCTCTCCGGATGCGTTCTCTTGCATTTTCTATTTCCTGATTATAGCGCTCATTGTCGCGCTCCAATCTAGAGAGTTGGTTTTCGAGTTTTTTTAATTCTTTTTGCTCATTCTCCAGATTTTCTTTGGTTTGCTCCCGAGCTACTTCCAGGGCAAAGATCAGCAAGATCTTTTCAGCTTCTGTATATTCATTGGGATAGGCTTTAGAAGAGACAAAAGCGCCTCCCATATCTACCCACATCGAAAACTCCACATTTTCACCTACTTCGACAATACCCGCATAGACGTCGATGGTGTTATTGCCACCGATCGCAATTATCTCGGCGTCATTTGTAAACCAACCGTCAATATCCCGCTCCCGTTTAGTTTTGCCATCGTAGTTTTTGATAAAGTCTTTCCAGACCTTATTCACCAGCTTTTCCGTGGTACTCGGCAGCTCAATGACCAGGGCATTTGCAGCACCTGAAGGTAGTTTCCGAGTTTCTTCTTTGATTTGTGCATGTAAATTGTTGATCATCAATAATGCGATCAAGCAATATAACAGTCTCTGTAATCTCATAATATTCTGTTTTTTATGTTAATGGATCATTAAATCTAATTCTCAAAGAAATAGCCTCCACTTCAATCCTTTGGCGGGACGATCACGTTCAGCTTCTTTCCGGAAATACTAAAAGTCACCGGCGTAACGCCAAGGTATTCACCGTCGGCTTCTACAGCAATGGGGTGCTTCCCCAGGCTCTCCACACTCAATGCTTTACTCTGATAGGTCTGCACCTTGGGGTGCTTGCCAATCGTGCCATTATAAAGACGGTAGGTATTCATTAAGACGCCCGGTTTGGTGATTTCCCCTATGGTGGTTATGGCAAAGGTTCCGCTATTCGGACGAGCATGAGGCACAAAAGTCATCCCCCCTCCTGAATATTTTCCGATTCCTACATGTATGGTGTAAAAACGATCGCTGAGCTGTTGACCCGGAAAAATAAGCTGCCCATGCTGATGCTCATAGGCCAGCAAGCATTTAAAGATCATCGAAAAATACCTAAAAGCATTCTGAGCTCCTCCCTTTTCTTCAACCTTTTTGACAATGAAGGCATCATATCCCATTCCGGCAACATTTACAAAGTATCGGGATTGCTCCTGTCCATTTTCAACATAAGTTACCAGACCAACATCCTGCAACTGCACCCTTTCCTCTTTAATCATTGGTATCCATTTTCTCCAGTTTTTGGGTATTTTATACGTTTTTGACCAGTCGTTTCCAGACCCTACCGGTATCAAACCGTAGCGCACTTCCTGACTCGGCACAGCAGCCTGCCGAAAAATACCGTTCGTCACCTCATGATTGGTACCATCCCCGCCAATCGCCAGCAATTTGCGATACCCTCCTTCAATGGCTAGTTGGGCAAGTTCGGTAGCATGACAGCGATGGGTGGTAAACCGCCATTCAAATGAAAACCCCGTTACTTCCAGTAACGAATAAATAGCCCTCCATTCACGACCTAACCGTCCATTACCCGCCAGTGGATTAGCAATAACCAACCAATCAGCATTTTCTTTTTTTATTGGAAAACCTTCTTTTATTCTATTACATTTGTCCATCTTTTAAATGGTTGATATTATTAACAGATTTTTAACAATTGATCGAGTTTTTTTGGCCGCTGATAGGAAAACATTGGCCTTTGCAGCTAGCTCGTTTAATTTAGGCAAAAAGTTTGAAATTTCGTATTAAATAAGTGTATGGATAGATAGGAGATATCCCGTCTCCGCAACTCAAGATCAATAAAAGTCAAAATTCTCACCTATGAGTATTTTAAGATTAGAAAATATTGTAAAAGCTTACAACAAACACGTAGCTGTTAACGATGTGACCTTCGATGTCCCTAAAGGGCGCATTTTCGGTCTCTTGGGCCCCAACGGCGCCGGTAAAACTTCTCTTATCCGGATCATTACGACCATCACCAGGGCTGATTCGGGAACGGTTTATCTGGATGGTGAAAAGCTGAGTAGCAGACACCCCTCTCAAATCGGGTATATGCCGGAAGAACGAGGGCTCTATCGCAAAATGAAAGTCGGAGAACACCTCATGTACCTCGCCCAACTCAAAGATCTCAGTAATAAAGAAGCTAAAAATGCCATAAAAGAATGGTTTGAAAAATTTGACATTGAAGATTGGTGGAATAAAAAAGTAGAGGAATTGTCTAAAGGTATGCAACAAAAAATACAGTTCATCTCTACAGTCGTCCACAATCCTAAATTGCTCATTCTCGACGAGCCTTTTTCCGGGCTCGACCCGATCAATACCAACCTCATCAAATCTGAAATCGACCGGATGCACCACGAAGGAGTTAGCATCATTCTCTCCACCCACCGCATGGAACAAGTCGAAGAGATCTGCGAACAAATTGTTCTGATCAATAAAGGAAAAAACATTCTGGAGGGCGGAGTTAAGCCTATCAAAAACCAATTTAAAGAAAATATTTTTCGCGTTGATTTCTCCGGAACGCTCCCGCAGGAAGAAGTGGAAAAGATCGGGACCATTAAGGACGTCAATAGCAACTATTTTACCATTCAGTTAGACCAGGAAGAGCGCGTCACTGACCTACTTAAATTTCTGTTGGAAAAAGATCTGCGTATCAATGCTTTCAATGAGATTCTACCGTCTCTCAACGAGATTTTTATCAAGCAAGTAGAAGACAGTAATATGTTTGACGAAGCTCCATTGATTGCCTAACATCCATTATTCGAATTAAGCAAACTACATCTGACCATGAATAAACTTTGGCTCATTTTCAAAAGAGAATATCTGACCCGCGTCAAAAAGCGGTCCTTTATATTAACAACCATTCTTACTCCTTTGGCTTTTGCCCTGTTTTTTATCGTCGTCGGCTTTATTTTCGCCTATGAGAGCGGAGAAAAAAAGCGCATTGTCATCTCCGACGAAGCAGGCGTGCTGGAAAACACCACCATTCCTGCCCAAAGCGACGGCTCCCTTTACTTTATCAAAAAATCTGATCCTTTGGAAACCTTAAAAACGGAAGTGTCTGAAGGAAATTATGATGGGATATTGGTTATCCCCGCCATCAAAAATATTCAGGATACTAAATTGACGGTCTACTACTATTCTGAAGACCAACTCAGCATCGAAACCTCTTCAGCTGTTGAAAACAGGTTGGAAAAAGTGATTAGAGATTATAAAATCGAAGTATTAGGGCTTGATAAAAAGCAATTGGAAAGCCTGGATACACGGGTCACTATTGACCCCAAGCCCTTGAGCGAAGAAGGCGAGGATGTCAGTTCGATGGCCGGGATCATTGCAGCAGCTATCGGTAGTATTATGGGGATCATTATGTATATGACGGTTTTTATCTATGGGATGATGGTCATGCGATCGGTCATGGAAGAAAAGACTAACCGAATCGTAGAAGTGATGATCTCTTCGGTTCGCCCATTTCAGTTGATGCTCGGCAAAATCCTGGGTGTCGGAGCAGTCGGACTCACTCAAATAGCCATTTGGGCAATCCTTATCCCCCTAGTCTATTTTCTGGTATTTCTGATCTTTGGTTTTGATCCTAATCAAATGAATACCGCTACTACTAGCGGGGTAGAAATAGACCCGGAAAATGCAGAATACATGGTAGCGCAGATTATGGCGGAGCTAAGTGCGCAAAACTGGTGGGCTATTTTTCCACTTTTCGTTTTCTACTTCCTCGGCGGGTATATTCTGTACGCCTCTATGTTTGCCGCAGTAGGCTCCGCAATGGGCGATGACCTGGGAGAAAGCCAGTCGTTGACCCTCCCTATTACCATACCAGTCATTATTGCTTTTTACATTATGTTTGTCGCGGTACGTTCGCCAGACAGCAGCCTGGCGGTATGGTCCTCTATTTTTCCATTGTTTTCCCCTATAGTCATGCCTGCCCGTCTGGCCTTTTCGCCCCCTGCCTGGCAGGTGTTGTTATCGGTAGCAACGTTGATCGCCGGCTCTCTCTTTTTTACCTGGCTCTCCGCCCGCATCTACAGAGTCGGTATCTTGATGTACGGTAAAAAGGTCACTTTTAAAGAGCTCGGAAAATGGATGTTTTATAAGGATTAGGGCAATGGGTAATTAGTAATGAACTATTCCGCAAAACTATGAAAAGTTTTTTGCTCCTGTTGTCTGGTCTTCCGGTCTTACTGTCCTTTCATCTGAATATCCAACGAAAGGTCTTTTGCTGTTTTGGCCATGAGGAGATTGATCAGGTCCTGGCTGCCCCCGCCGGTGCCCGACTGGCCGCCTCCCATTTGAATTTGCGGTACCCATGAGCCCTGGTACTTTTCGATTGCTTCGGCATAGCGTTTATTGACTTGAATCCAGGCCTGTAGTTTTTCATCTAAGGCACCGTCTGCTTGCATAATCAAGCGTTTTTTCTCTGCCTCTCCTTGTCCTTCGAGAATGAGACGTTGCCGGGTAAACTCGGCCGCTTCTTTTTCAATCATGGCTACTTCCCGGTCTTTTTCAGCCCGGATAGTTGCTTCAATTTTTGAAGCCTCTTCGCGGGCGCGGGTTTCAGCAATGATCTTTTCTCCTTCTGCTTTAGCTGTGAGCGCTTCCTGTTGAGCAGTAATGAGCTTCTGCTTAGAAATGGACTCTTGTGTGCTGGCTTCGATCTTTTGCTCTAGTTTTAGGTCGACCTGCTCCTCATAATCGATCTGGCCGATGCTGGCGTAAGCAACGTCAATATTAAATTGCTGCACGTCCGATTTGTTTCTAATAATATTACCTTCCTCATCACGGCGGGGATAGCGCATAGTAAACTTTTCTGCTTCTTTGGTAAGCGTATCGATTACATATTCCGTCTTCATTTCCAGTACGAATTGACCATTTTCCAGTTGATCCTGAAAATCTTCAGAAAGTTTGGACATCCCCCCGCTGTAGTGAGTTTCTGATTCCATCAATTGAGCAGAATATCTGAGGCATTCGTCTGTGTAGGTGGTTAGGGTCGTTTCGGCCAGTTTCTTAGGAGACCGGTATTCTTTATGAATCCGGATCATATCTTCTTCGGCTGTTGGTAAACGCCAGCGGACGGTTGATTTGGCGGTCGCTTTAGTCGCATCATTAAAACGCACTTGAATGGGCGGATTTAATGAAGTTACTTCTGATTTTAATTCTTCATCGGTGAAAACCACCGTAATAACATCCGGATAAGAGGTGACTTTACTAAAGAATCCCGCCCAGTAAATTCCGGGTTCGAAACGGACCCATTCTTTTCCGCTAATGGTTTGTACATGGCTACGGTATCCACTGTTGTTATTTGCAAAGGGATTGACCATAAAAAATAAAAACAACACGGCAACTGCCAATACTGCCAATAGTACTAATCGTAATCTCTTCATGATAAAGTTGGTTGTGGGATAGGAAAAATTAGTCTGCAATAAAAGGTACAGTAAGAAAAAGATCAAATGATTTGATTTTTCTCACTTTTGATTGCCTTTTAAAAATGATCCTTATCAGCTAAAATTTCCAGAAAATCCGGTAATTCCGGATGAAAATTCGACGAAGGTAGAGCTGGCTTCAATACCATTTAGGCAAGACTTCCAGATGTTGTTTCTAAATCTTCTTAGGAAGCTTTAGGGTAGGGGTGACTGGAACCGCTTTTGAGCTGCCGTTGCCGGATGCGTTTGGCTCTTACAATGACATCTAGATCATTTCGGAAGCACATCAAATTTGTATAATCCTTACGAAAGATCTGTTTTCGGTGCGAAATAACAAATCGGGAAATAATTTTTACAAAGGTCATATGATTGGCATAGTCAATTAATACAGGGATATTGTATTTTCCAGTATTGGCTAAAAATACCGGCAGAGAATTGCCTGGAAAGTGATTCGTAAAATGATGGGTCATGCGAACTATCTTTTTGACCATCGCCTGAAGGGTGACAATTGTTGAACGCATCTGATAGGGATAATGCCCTGTTTTTATTACTTGCTCGTTAAAACAATCGTTTAACAGATATTCAAACTGGCAAAGGGAGTCATCTGTGATGGTCAATAATTTTTCCAATGCTTCTAATTCATTGTCAGGCAGTAGCTGATGGTTGCAGAATAGGGAATCTCGGTTCATTTTCGCGGTATTTATTGTTCTAAATTGGATTTCTTTTTCTTATATATACCGACAATTCTGAAATAGTTACCCCTGATCAAGTAATACGGTAAAAAAATTAATCACCACAACCTCCACATCCGCTACAACCGCCATCGCCCAGGTCGCCTCCCCAAGAAGATTCAGCTGATTCAATGGCATCGAACTCGCTGCCAAATTGATCGAAGCCGGAGGAGACCTCATTGCCCACCCAATCGAATACTTCAAATAAAAGGACGTATTCCATCAGTCCCCAGGAATAGCTTTCTTCATAATACTGTTCTTCCGTTCCGTCAGCCTCTCTGGTTGGTTGCTGCCTGCGTTTGGCAGGAAGAGACGCCTTAATCTTTTGAAGGTATCGGGCATCCAAATTCGGTATGAGGATGATCTTCGAGCCCACCTTTTCTAATAACGCCTCCAGTTCTTCTTTTGAAAGTGACTTATCCTGTAGTTTTTGCTCCCATTCCTGAAGTTCTTGCTCCAGGTTTTTACTGAATTTTTTACCCTGCTCATTCAGTCGGTTCAGCAGAAATAAATTATTAAAAAATCCATCGGAGAAATAGCGGCTGATTCGCTGAGATTTGCGGAGATAACGGTATTTGTAGCGGCTTTCAGAGCCTACGGTCTGGTACAATAACTTAGAAAATTCCTGCAGGTCCAGCCGGGCTTCCGGGTAATTGCTGAAAGGCGTCAACAATACCTCTTCATGCGGCTCAGGTGTATAGTTTGTAAATCGTTCGCCTCTGGCCAGTAAGACGACGGGCTCACCCTCTTCATTGGTGGATTCGGAAAAAGAAAGGACTCTTTTCAATACCAGGTCAATAAGGGTATTTTTTAACAGCGTCCGCAGGGTGGATTGCCCGGGCTTGAGGAGGAACAGACATTCTGCTGGTGTCAGATAAGCAGTCGGATTCATTTTGTTAGCGTTTAAAAGGTGATTTTGGAATAATCCAATAGCGATGTTTATTGACACGCTGAAAAACAATTTCTTTAAACCGGATCTCCGGCGCAGGCCAGATATCTAGAGGAGGCTGATGGCCGAATATACTAGTGTAAAGATCTAAGGTGTTTTGGTAAAGGTTGTGGTATTTTTGTTTTTCCTGGCTGCCTCCTTTTGTTGGTCCGTGATGAATATCCTGCCCCAAGGTACGTTTACACCAATCGATCCAGTAGCTTTGGGTATAGATCAGGTGAAGGTGCCAGGCTTGGTCGACCTGGTCAGAAGGGGTAAGCGGGGTGGGGTGGATGCAGATCAGGAATATAAATCGCTTATATTCCTGCACGACTCGCCAGGCGAAATCGGCGGGCCAGCCGTTTTCCCGAGCCAGCCTGTCGGTAAACGAAAACGAGGCGTTGGGATCGTTCAGGTTAAAATGGGCGATCTTTTGCCAGAGGTCGGTATGTACTTTAGGAATGTGCATCAATACCTACAATTTAATGATTAAGTTATAAAGAGGGGGGATTTTTCGAAGAAGGCGGAGGAAAATCGGTTGAAATGGGGGTGGATTTGTAAAAATCTTGTTATTTTTTGAGCGGAATCTACATTCCATTTTTTCTAACGCTATACTCCAAGATATGGAAACAATTAACCCACCACGTCAAAAGACGCGTTCGTTCTCGGTTCGGCCCTTACAGTCTATCCTTTTGCTTAGGTCAGTCATCATGCTTATTTCAATTCTTTTTGTCAATTCGGGATATAGTCAAGCACAAGTGGACAGTTTGGTACTTACTCAAATTGATAGTTTAATTGAATTAGAAAAAGAATTTTTTAAAAAAAACCAATTGGAAGAAGCTAAGGAGGTTCTTTTAATAGCTGAAAATCTGGTAGAGAGACATTTAAAGCCGGACTTTAAACTCTATGCCGATTATTGGGATAAGCTTGGGGTAGAATGGAAAAGAGCAAGGCTGGATTTAGATAAGGCGGAGGAGTGTTTTTTAAATGCCTTGGAGGTGAGGAGGGAAGGGTATGGGGAGGAAAGTGCGGAGTATGCAAGAAATTTGGCGAATTTAGGAGGGTGGTATTCTTGGTTGGGGCAATTTGAAAAGGGTGAAATACAAATAGTTAAAGCTGTCAAAGTGAAAAGTTTGATTTTTGGAAATGAGCATCTTGAAACTCTAAAAACATACAACTATTTGGGGTACATATATTTTAAAGTAGGAAATTATGATAGGGCGGAAAAAATATTTCTTGAAATCATTCATCAACTGGCAAAGGACAATAAAAAATTTACACCAGTATATAAAAGCGCTCTTACAATAATTGGAAGGTTATATACTAAGATGGGATCTATAAATAAAGGAGAAACTTTCTTACTAGAAAGTCTTTCATTGAGTAAAAGTTCCAATGATACATTAACCGAAGCATTTGCTGGCACCCTGATGAGTCTCGGGCATAATTATCGTAGAAAAGGAGATTATAAAAAAGCTGAATATTTTTTTCAAAAATTCCTTTTGTTAATAAAAAAAAAGTATGGAAATGAAGACCATAGGTACGCTATTGCTTTATCCAATCTTGGGATGATTTATAACCATTTAGGGGAAAAAAATATTGCTCTTTCATACCACGAAGAGGCCCTTCAATTGCTAAATAAGAGATTAGGAAATCAACATTCAAATTATTTAAATGTAAAGACGAATTTAGCATCGATTTATTTTGAAAATGGAAATTATAAAAAGGGGATTAAGGCATTAGAAGAATCTATATTAGATTATGAAAAGGTAAGTGGGAATCAGGTTTTCATGATAAGCTTGCGTCAATTTTTGATATATATGTATATGTATTTGGGAGATCATGAAATAGCAATGGAATTATCACATGGATGTTTTTTTAATATTAAAAGACAATTAAAAAATGCTAATGGATACCTGACAGAAATAGAATTAGATAGATTTATTCAAACTTATTGCAGAACCGCGATAAAGCAAATTCAATCGTTAGCTATTGGAAAGTCTTCTCAAAATTTCTCAGGCTTGCAATATAGTATTGCCTTAGATTATAAAGGGCTGCAATTAGCAACTAGTAAAAGTACTTTAGCTTACATTTTCGAAAATAAGGACTCGTCTATTTTAGAGTGTTTTTTGGATCTTCAAGCTACACAAAGAAAAATTGCCAAAGAATATCAAAAGCCCATTTTGAAACGGCGTGATATGCAGTATCTTAGTAATAAAAAAGAAACACTCGAAAAGCAACTCGCCCGCGCCTCCGCCACGTTCCGCCAACAACAAGCGGCTTCCAAAATCACCCATAAAGAAGTGCAAGGCGCTCTTAAACCCGGCGAAGCAGCTATCGAATTTGTCCATTTCGACTATCTCAATCCTGAACGAACGGATAGTGTCCTTTATGCAGCAGCGATCCTGCTCCCCGGTAAAGAGAACGCCCACTTCATTCCGCTGTTCGAAGAAGATCAACTCTATGAGCTATTGGGGAAACAAGAAACAGCCCAATTAGGCTATGAAGCTTCCCTGTATGGAACACCGGCAGAAAAAAGTGGAAACAAACTAGCTAAAAATAAACGAGGAGCCCGAAGAAAGGAAGCACCTCAGGCCGCTCCCGGCGATCGGCTGACTCCAAAGAGCAAAAAGAGCAATCTGCATGATTTGATCTGGCAACCGCTTGACTCCCTACTCCAAGAGGTAGAAACCATCTATTATTCCCCTTCCGGATTGCTCAATCGTCTAAATCTTGGAGCTATCTCCATTGATCGAAAGACCCGGATGCAAGATCAATACCAAATGCGCTGGCTATCATCCACCCGTCAGTTGGCATTGGAAGAAGATCGAGAAGAATCCGGAGGACTAACTGCCCTGATCTACGGCGGAATCGAATACGCTTACGATAGCCTGTCAGTTGCGCAACGAGATACGAATGATCTGGCGTTTTCGAAGAGCAACTATTTTGATCTCACCAGTAGGTCGCTAAGAGGTAATAGCTGGGATTACCTGGAAGGAACAGCGGAAGAGAGCCAAAAAGTCCATCAACTGTTAATCAAGAATCAATACCAGGCCAATTTAATAACAGGCTTTGAAGCCACTGAAGAATCCTTCAAGCAGATCGGAATAAAGGGTGAATCGCCGAAGGTGATCCACCTGGCTACCCACGGCTTCTTCTTTCCCGACCCCTCTGAAGGAGGAGAGCCAAACCCTCCAGGGGGCGTAAACGAGCCTGTTTTCAAACTCTCCGACAACCCCATGATTCGCTCCGGTCTGATTATGGCAGGAGCTAACCGCGCCTGGCAAGGCGAAGAACCGATAGAGGGAATGGAAGACGGCATCCTAACCTCCTACGAAATCAGCCAACTCAACCTGACGAATACGGAGTTAGTGGTGCTCTCCGCTTGCGAAACCGGTCTTGGCGATATCAAGGGAAGCGAAGGCGTATTTGGTCTTCAACGGGCCTTTAAAAAAGCCGGGGTGAACTACCTGATCATGAGCTTATGGCAGGTGCCCGATCAGGAGACCAAGGAGTTTATGGTCACCTTCTACGAGTATTGGTTGGGGGATGAAATGAGCATTCCGGAGGCTTTTCAAGCCACCCAGCAGGAGATGCGCAAGCGGTATAAAGATCCGTATAAGTGGGCGGGGTTTGTGTTGATGGAATGAATAATTAATAATGAGTAATGGATAATTAGAGGACAGGAGGACAAGAGGGCAGGATGGAAATACATCAATCTACCCTTGGAGGTGCCAGTCGCTATGCGCCTGGTCAATTGGTCCTGTAAATTTGGCTACAGAGGTTGTAATCGCTACGCGCTTACTTGAAAAACGAGGACACCTTCTCTGCTAGGAATTGAACTTGT
>CAZHOV010000082.1:0-422 GCA_964534315.1 uncultured Saprospiraceae bacterium
CTAAACTATAAAAAATCTCTAAGAGAATGGCTCATAGACTTATGAGACAGTCTCAATACCAATCATCCATGGGGCACCCCAAACCTTTTGAGATGCCTCATGAGCTTTTTTGCTAAATTTAGCGGGCTTGAGCCTATTTTTTAGGCTTAGAATTACAGCCCTTTTCAAGAATTATAAAGGGGGATGGCCTGATTTTAGAAAAAATCAGGCCATCCCCCTTTATTAAATGTTTCAAAAGGTGTCGATTCGGAGCTTAAAGATGGGCTTAACCTTTGTGAATCTTTGAAAATAAGAAAAAAACATGAATTATTCTGTTCCCGCATCAGGCAATGTGGAACTCGATAAATCCTGTTTTTTTTATCCAAAAAAATAGGCCAGTATCAATATATTTGTTACTTTTCTTCCTGTAGAGATCGTGCACA